>NZKX01000129.1 GCA_002694025.1 Fidelibacterota bacterium
AAATCCTTATTTAGAACCTAATAATCAAAAAAAAAGTTTCAGTGATTTATTTAAAATGATGATCTCTAAACGTCCCAACCCCAGCCCTACGGTAGTAAAAAAATTAGACGTAGATATTATTAATAAGAATATTAATAGTAATAAAAGTTTTATTGCTTGGGTAGGGCATTCAACTATGTTATTGCACATTAATAATAAAACTATTTTAACTGACCCAATTTTTTCAGATAGATGCTCTCCAGTGCAATTTTTGGGTCCAAAAAGGTATTCCAGTCCAACAATTGATATATCATCTTTACCAAAAATTGATTTTATTGTAATTAGTCATAATCATTATGATCACCTTGATAGAAATTCTGTAGAACAACTTGGTAGAGACTCTGCAACCGTTTGGTATGTACCGCTGGGATTGAAAAATTGGTTTGGGGAAATTGGTGTAAAAAATGTAATAGAATTAGATTGGTTTGAAAAAGAAGATCTGGCAGATAAAGTCCAAATCGTTTGTTTACCTTCGCAACATTGGTCAAAAAGAAATATATTTAGAAGTTTTGATACACTTTGGTCTTCATGGCTCATTCAAGTGGGCGCATTTAAATTTTGGTTTGCAGGAGACACTGGTTATAACGAAGTGCAATTTAAACAAATTGGTGAAAACTATGGTCCATTTGACCTAGCTGCAATCCCAATTGGGGCGTATGAGCCTAGATGGTTTATGAAAAATTTTCATGTAAATCCTGAAGAGTCAATATCTATTCATAAAGATATTCAATCAAAACGAAGTATTGGTATGCATTTTGGTACATTTGTACTTACAACTGAGCCTGTTCTTGAGCCTATTCAAAAGATAAAAGATATAATTATTAGTGATAGCAACTTCTTCGGTGATTTTTTGATTCCAAAACCTGGAGTTATCTACCCTCTATAGTCATCACTGAAAACTTTGCGAATATAAAATGAACCAGACTTCTTTTATCAAAGTCGTTCAGATGGCTAAATACCTGATCAAGAACTGATATCTTTAAAATAAATAAATTAAAATATTTATTTGGCAACTCTTGGTGACAACCGAAAAGTACTAAGTATTCCTTTTTTAGGAAAACGTTTGCATATAAAATTTTCTCTAATTAAGTAAATATATTGTCCATTCTAAACCTTAGTTACTAATTCTTTAAATAAGAAAAGAATAATAAAATCGTAAATTCTTATTTAAACGCTAAAGATATTTTTTTAAAACAATTTTATATCATTAAAGAAAAAAAGGAGTCTATTATGAAACCCTACTTACAAGGTCTTTTAACTGGTGGATTAGTTTCATTTACGTTCATGGTGATCGCCGGCCATACGGACTATGGACGTAAAGGATTTGAGGAGGTCGGAAGATACACCTATAATTTTAGTTCAAATAAAGAAACGGAAGATCTAATAGAAATTTTTGATAATAAATCAGGAAAGCTTTTAATTAGCTCTAAAGAAAAGGGCCGTGGTTTTGAAGTTAGAATGGTCGATTTTAAAGGCTTAGAAGAACGATATAATACTTTATTAGGCGAATCCCAAAAAAAAGAAAAATGATAATGTGTTGCTAAAGTCATCTAATTCAAATTTAATTTAAACGAATGACACTTATTCAAAAATGAATTAAATTAAGCTTTACATAAAATATATTTTTGTTGTGGTAAAACTAATAAATTTGTCTATCTCCAGGGTTTTGAAACAAAACTCTAATATCAATTCTGATGCATTAGGTGCTTTTGCAAGCGGATTGTGTATGTTACATTGCCTTTCTACTCCAATTTTTTTTATTGTATCCGCATGCTCCTCTAGTTGCTGCAATAATGCGCCATTATGGTGGCAGTGGATGGACTATTTATTTTTAGGTATTTCTTTTTTTGCTATTCGGCAGGTATCTAAAACATCAACTAAAGAATGGGTTGTTCAAGGGTTATGGGTTAGTTGGTTTTCCCTATTATTTTTTATAATTAATGCAAAGTTTTCTTGGTTCTATATAATGCCAAATATGAAGTTTATTCCTGCTTTTGCGCTTGTATTTTTACATATGTACAATATGAAATATTGCCGGTGTGAAGCAGATAAATGCTGCGAATCTAATTAAAATTTTAGGAAACGGCATGAAAGATAATGAATTTCCTCTTCTAAAAGTATCTAATATAGATTGGGATAAAGATCATGAAGAGTTTGATAAATTGCCTAAAAATTTTGAACTACAATGGGGTGAGAAAAATTGGAGCATTGAAGATGTCTCAGAATGGGTAAGCACGAAGTTTGATTGGGTCTTTAATAGTTTGAACATTAATCAAGTTGGAACATGGGAAAGTAATAGTGGGTGTTGTTGCGCTGGAGGATGTAGTTGTTGTTGATAAGTTTTCTTTANNCTTTTCTTAAGAGAAGTTTTTTTGAATAAATAATNATTAATAATAAAACTAGTANTTTTTAATTNTCCTANACAAATAAAAAATGTCTGCAAANTCTTTTTTTAAAGACATATCCANTATNCCANACCTTCCNCAATTTATGAATTACAANTTCAGTAGCATTGTAGACTTNCCTAAANATCCTTGTATTTTAGATCTAAAAAATGNTAAAAATTTTCAAAACTCAGGCGAATCCTTTTCTATAGGTAAATATAATGAAAAAAGACTCAACTTATATNGGGGAGCTTTATTTGAAGAGTCCTCTAGATTTATACATATGGGTATTGANATAGGTGCACCTCCTGGAACGATTGTTAAATCTTTTTTTGATGGCGAGATTTTTTTATTTAAGTATAATGATCTAAAACTAGACTATGGTTATACACTTATTACCAAGCATCAATTTGATGAAAAAAACCTTTTTGCACTATATGGGCATTTAAGTAAGTCTTCTTTAGAAAATAAAAAGATTGGACAAAAAATTCAATCTGGTGAAAAGATAGCTACTATAGGTAAAAAACATGAAAATGGAGGGTGGCCTCCCCATGTTCATTTTCAGTTATCTACTATAGAACCTAAAGAATGTGATCTCCCAGGAGTAGTTTCCAAAGAAGATCACGAACTCGCTTTAAAAATTTTTCCAGATCCTAGACTAGTATTAGGCCAGCTTTATTAATCATTTTTAGTTAAGATTTAGTTTAGTAATGATATAAGTACCTTCTTATTTATTTAATAAACTATGTACAGCAATCTTTTGATATATTTATTACTAGCTTAATATTTGAAATATGAAATTTTATTAAATGTCGTACCTAATTCTATTTAAAAATCTAAATATTCAAAAAAAAATTGGTGTTTTATTTGTTATCTCATTGCTTTTTATCAACCAATATGTTTGGTTAGAATTTTTTGACTCAGATGGTTTTTTAAAACCCGTAGCAAAACTAAGAATTCTTTTCATTGATTTTCTTCTTCTTTCAATTGGACTATTTCTTTTCTTTTATAAGTTTAGTATCAAAAATATTTTTCAAAAATTTCTTTATATTTTTTACATACTCTTTACAATTGAAATTTTCTCTCTAATTACTTTGAAGACACTTTTTTCTTCTCATACTGGAATTATTAATAATACGAGCTTAGTCCCAAAGTATGTCCCAGATTTACGTTCAGATTACAAACCAAATGTGGATCACCACTTAGTGAACGAGCATGGATTTCGATATGGGGGGACTGAAAAAAAAACAAACACATTACGAATTATGTGTGTTGGTGGATCAACTACGTGGAGCACTGGAGTAATAGAACCTGATCCTTGCTATCCACAGGCATTAGAAATTTATTTAAAATCAAAAGGCTTTGACGTTGAAGTTATTAATGCAGGTGTACCCTATCATACTTCCTTAGATGTTCTTATGCGACTCATTACTAAAGGAATATTTTACCAGCCAGATCTTTTATTAATTCATACTGGAATAAATGACATAGGTCCGTTAACCTCTCCGGAAAGATATGAAAATGACTATACACATTGGAGAAAGGTTGGTTTTAGTAATAATAAAATTTTTAAGAAACTATGGGATGATTTTCCATCATCCTTTTTTCGTTTATTCATTTTAATGTACCTAAATCCATCATATGATTACTCAGTGTCTATCCAGACATCTGAAATAAAGCATGAAATGCTCTCAAAAACATTAATTAATCAAAGTAGATTGAATGGTTTTAAAAAATACTTCCAAGGCATCATTAACATTGCTCATTCAAATGGTATTACACCAATTACAATACTCGCAAATAATGATCAAAGAAGGATTGGATCTTTTGCTAAACAATTTTCCAAAAAGGAAAATATTGATTATGCTATAGAAAGAAGTAATAATGCTCAATCTTTATTAAATGCAGCAATGGATTCCATATCAACTTTTGAAGGAGTTAGTATTTTACCCTTTAATCAATTCCAACCATCAAAAGCAAGCTATTGGAAAGATTCATGTCATCTAAATGCACAAGGCATAATAGAAAAAGCAACTTTCATTGGTAATTATTTAATAAATGAAATCAAGCTACCTAGGGTAAAGGAATAAGACCTTTCATAAATTTATTCTTTTAGAAAAATTAAGTTAGCTTCCTCTTCTAACTTCATCCACACAAAAATTATTAAATAATTAATTTTATTAATAAAAACGATAATATTATAATTCTTCTTTTTTTTTCAATAATTCACTCAAATAAATTAATCATTGGAGAAAATAAAATTTGCAATACATACAATTTTTATTTTATAATTATAAGTAACATTTTATAACAATTTATTAAGTTTATTATTAATAATGATTAAATATTTTAAGTTTTTAATAAAAATTTTTAACTTTTTAATTTTCACTTTTCACTTTGCACTTTGCAATGAACTTAAGCAAAGTTCATCTAGTGTAAATAATATTAGAGAAATATTTTCTTCTGAGAACATTAGTGAATTGTTTAGTTATCCATCACTTATTAAAGACTATTCATTATCTGGAATATCGATAGTTGAATTCAATGTAGACATTCATGGACAAATTAATGACATTGAGATATTAAAATCTCTAGGTCAACCTTTCGATGAAGCAATTTTCAATGGTTTAAATACTTTTACGACTCATAAAATTCTTCATAAAAAAATATTAAAAGGATTTCGCTACAGGCTACCTATTTATTTCAAAAATTGATATTTTTAATTACGGCTATTATACGCTCCATGCCGCAATTAGCGAAAAGCCCCACATTCGTGGGGTTTTTTGTTTAACCTATAATGAGTAAATTCCTACATGAACAAGATTATTCTTAAAAATCTTATTATTTTCCCATTTTTATTAACCTGCCTTTTATCTGAGGAGCCCTT
>NZKX01000130.1 GCA_002694025.1 Fidelibacterota bacterium
AAGCCTCCAATAACACATTCATCTAAAACGATATCTAAATAGAATTCGTTATTTATTCTACGGTTTTTGGTAATGGTTTTTTCGCAAAACTTTAAAAAATATTTAGCTTTTCTAAAACTAAAAGAACCTGTAATTGCATGATCTTTTACAGGTGAATTACTTACTGGCGTTTTGCATGATATATTAGAAACTTTTCCATACTTATTCAACTTTATCCACCCATACATTTCAGGGTTTTTCAACACTGATTCATTGTTTCTGAAAGTCCACACTAAAGCGTCAGAATTAATAAATTTTTTATAATAATCAATTCTATTATAATCCATCCTACAATCACATGATCCTATAGTCAAAAGATCATCGGGTTTTAAGTACTTTTTTGCTAATAAACAAGTGCTTGCTTGACCCTGGGTTAAAAAGTCAACAGTTATAATTATGGGTGAAACAAAGAATTTATTTAATATTTCTTTAATTTTTGAACCTATAACGTGGTTCTCTCTACAAATGAAAATCCAAAGATCTGCGTCGGGTAAGCATTTAGCGGCTCTAACAACCATGGGAATACCATCAATTGGTATTAACGGTTTAGGTATTTTATAACCCTGATTAGCAAAACGAATACCCTGCCCAGCCATAGGAATTATATTCACCTTTCTCATTGTAAAGGAAATTCGTCAATTATTTGGTGTTGGCTACCATTGATATCCCAAACAGAAATTTTATTTACTTTAATAGAAATGTCCAACTTATCTAATAAAAACTTCTTAATAAGCATATTATTTTTTTCAACTCTTAAAGATGATATAGTGAAATGTGGAATCCAATGTCTACCTACAAAAGGAAAGCCATAATTGACATAACTATCATACAAATGCTTATGCTTCCTAAAAGAATTGGGAATTATAATATGTTTTTTATATTTAGAAAATATTAATGATAATTTTAATTGAATATTATTTAAATATACATTTTTTTTGATATTATATGTTAGTGTATGACCGCTAGTAAACAAATCATCCCAGAATACATTATTCTTATTAACAGTTAGATAAAATGATTTTAAACTACATAAATACTCTTTGATTTCATTGGTGGTCGCTTCTTTATCCTCTATTTCTGAATGAATTATTGTAAGATGAGGAGGATGATTGTTATATGGTTGATCATTTAATTCCCTTACAACTAGATTTTTCCATTGAATAATCTTCGCATTTAATTTTTCATCAGGCAATATGAAGACTCCCAATCCCATCATGAAATCAAGCTGAGATTTCCAAGGATTTTTGGAAGAATATTTTTTGAAATATTTGGATAATACTGTCCATCTTTATATAAAAATTCAATTGGGATACCGTAAGGAATAAAAATTTTAAACCAGTCTTTTTTTTCTATTTGAAAAATATCCCCAATGAGGCATCTCAAAATACCATTATGAGTAAAAATACTAACTTTATTAATGTGATTTTCTTTAAAAGATTTTGATATATCAGTTAAAAATGATAGCAATCTGGAAAATACTTGACTAGTATTTTCACCATTTGGGAAGTTTGGATCTTCACCATTATTCCATTTTGAAATGATATCTGGGTATTGACTTAGCAGTTCTTCATATTTTAGACCTTCAGCCTTTCCATAATCAAACTCAAGTAATCTATCATCATAAATCACATTTGAATTTTTATAAATGATATTTGCCGATTGTATACACCTAGTTAAAGGGCTGCTGTAAACAATATTTGGTTCTGAAAACTTAGTTTGTATTATTGATTTTGGGTCAATGCTTGGGTTCCTACCTTGCCCTAGAAAACTTCCATCGTTATCGTTAGTTTTAAAATGACGAAAAAATACAACTTTAATAGCATCCTTCCATTTATATGAAATCGAAGTTTTATATTCATTTATAAATTCTTCAACCCAATTTAAAGTATCGATAGGAAAATTTTCTCTCCTCTTATCTTTTATTTTTGATATAAGTGTAAAATTTTCTTTGTGATATTGACTTTTATTTTTATCAAGGGAGTCTAATAAAAATTTTATAATCTCATTATTAGATATTAATTGGTTTTGATTCGAATAGAATTTTATATAATTAGATATTAAGTGTTTCACAATATGATAAGCATATTCCCCCTTATGTCTAGGATCTAAAGGCATATTTTTTTTTATTTGTTTAAATTCTTTTCCAATTAAATCATATTCACGAAAAGAAATTGAATTATTTTTTAGGTCTGTAAGATAGCTCTCCGTACTTCTGCGAGCTTCTTTGAAATCTCTAAACTGAATTCTTCCAACTGGGAAAATTTGTTTTAAGGGAATTCCTACAAAATCTATACTTCTTTCCCAATCGTAACATGTAAAAGGGCTATTAATTACGTGATCTTGATGGCCTTTGATATCATAAATCATTAAATGTAAAACAACATTATCAGGTTCATCAAACTTAAGAGGACCGAACGTAGAATTAATCTTTAAATTATAATTTTCAAGACCACATTTAGATATGTTTAATTTCTTAAAAGAATTAACGCATTTTGTGAAAATTCTTTTATTTAAAGTGTTACAAATAACAACTATATCAATATCACTTATGCCAGATAGATCATCTTTATCAACAAATGAACCAACTATTGTAATGGAAATTATTTCATTAACATCAAAAATTTTATCAAAAACTGCTAGCTTTATTTTTTTTTTAATTTCTAAAACTTCATTCAATTTTCGTACCTGTTATTAGTTTGGAGGCGCATAATTTGCTTAATTGGATTGGAATTTTTTAAAACAGATGAACCTGAAACTAGACATTCTGAGTTTATAAGCTTTGAGATAGAAGGATTTACACCGCCATCAACACAAAGTATAAATTGCTTTCTAAATGATAAATTATTTAGCTGCTCAATTTTCCTGAATGCGGATGAATGGAAATTTTGCCCAGATTTTCCAGGTTTGTCAATTGTTAATAAAAGAACGTAATCAGCTTTTTGTAAATATTCTAAGTGATCGTTGATTTCTGAATTGATCTTTAGTGCAATTCCTACAAGCTTACCCCTAGTTCGNATTTCACTGATNATTTGATTAAGGTCCTTNGCAATATCNCCATGGATGTATACTACATCTGAAAAAGGAAGAACTTTTGATACCCACTTTGATGGATCCGTTGACATGATATGAGTTTGTATTTGAGTGTTAGGCCAATAGGCCTTAATAGTTTCAAAGCGAAAAATTTCAATGTCATTAGCATTTTGTTTCATTGTTTTATCAACTATGTCGATATGAATAAAATCAGGATAATGTCTAATTTTGTTATGAATCTCTTTGATGTTTTCTACTGCGTCTGCATAGATTGCTACACCAACTTTTTTAAAATTGATAAAAGAAAATCTTCGATGAAACATATAGGCTATTAGGAATATAATACTTGAAATAATAATCCTGCCTATTTCATAATTATGATATCCAACTAAAAATACTTTGCTGATGTAAAATTGAATTGATACGGAAAAAAATGAAATTATTAAGAAATAAGTGAGAGCTCTCGATAATCGGGGAGATGGAATCTTAAAGTTTAGTTTTGAGTTAGACCAAAAGGCAAATAAGATGCCAATGAGCACACCGAAAAAGGTAGAATGAGTATGTTTAAATTCTAATGTAATTAGATAATTTCGTACGGCAAATTCAATTAGAAGAGATAGTAATCCAAAAATAATGTATAAAAATAAAAATCTTATTTTATAAAAAATTAAATTTATTCGAGCCTTAATGGTACTATTTAAAACTTCTTCCATCAACTTTGTCCGTAATATTTATTATCACCATGTTTCCTGTAAAAATGTTTAGTATGTAGATTTTTATCTATACGCTTTATGTCAGGATTTATAATTAAAGAATGCAAAGCCATTTTTGCAATTGTCTCAATAGCTTCAGCATTTTTAACAGAATCCTGTGGGGATTTTCCCCAAGTAAAAACACCGTGGCTACTTACAAGAATGCCAGGGCATTTAAAAGGGGTAGTTTTTAATTTATTAAGTGTTTCAATTATTATTAATCCAGTATTCTTTTCATAATCAATTTCAATTTCATCTTTTTCAATCCTTCTTGTAATTGGTATTTCATGTTTCCAAAAATCAGCATGAGTTGTCCCAAAACATGGGATTGGTAAACCAGCTTGCGCCCATGAGGTAGCGTAAGGTGAATGTGTATGTACAATAGATTTAATGTCTTTATACTTTTTATAAAGTTCTAAATGAGTAGGTGTGTCAGAAGATGGTTTTAATGTACCTTTAAATTTTTCATCAATAATATTTACAGGTACCATACTTTTATAATCTATTTTAGATAGATTAATTCCGCTAGGTTTAATTAAAATATGATTTTCAAACCTTAAACTCACATTTCCAAAGCTCTGGATTACTAATTTTTTTTTTACTAAGTCTTGATTAGCCTTATATAATTTTTTCTTTATTTTATCTAAGTTTTTCATCTTTTATCCATTTTTTAGCTGTATGCTTTGAGGTCATTACAGCATTTAATTTAAAGTTGATCTTTTTTAATTGATTTTTGTAAAGCAAAATTTCTTCCATTCTAAGCCATCTTTCAGGGCATACCAGACAGGTTTTAAAATTCTTTAAAATATTTATTGAATTTTGGTTTAACGGTAACTTAGTAAATGTGTCTATCCATACCCAATCGATTTGGCCTTTTAAATTATTTACTGTATCAATGCCTTCAAATTCTGAAAAGCGAATAGCAATATTTTTAAATTTATTTTTTAATGCTGAAAAGATATAGGGAAATTCTACATCTAGCAAAAAATAATTTTTAATGTTGCTATATTTACTGATTAATGATAAAACATTATCTTCAATTCCACTTTCTTTTATATTAAAAATCAAAGTTCCATGCTTGTATTCATAAAGGTAGTCTTCAAGCTTATCACCATTCTTAAATGGATCATGGCTTAGAACAAGATCACTACCATAAGTTCTTATATCTATTTCAACACCGAATGTAGGGTTAATAGTTTTTAGTTCACTAATTGTATTTATTCTATGAATGATGATTTCCATATTAATGCTTCAGATTATGTCTTAATTTTTTTATGTAAGATAAAGTTCTTAAAGTTAATTTTAATTTGCCAATAAGGTTTCCACCTCCTTTAGAGTGTCCATAATATCTATTTTTAAATATAACCGGAAATTCTAAAATGGTATAATTTTTTTTTAGCGCTTTTACTAATACAAACAAATCCAAAGAAAAATCATCTGGGGCATCTTCAATAAACTTAATAAAATTTCTTCTAAACATTTTTGGTTGTGCATTTATATCTGATATTCTGATTTTAAAAACAAAGGACGAAATAATACTCATTAAACTTGTAAACAAATTATCAAAAAGTTTTCGTTTTTTTCGCTTTCCCTTTAATATAAGATTGCTACCTTTTTTTTTCGATATGAAGAAATGATAAGCTTTAACTACGTCTTTTGGATCGGTCTGCAGATCAGCGTGTGTCCATGCTATAATTTGGCCAGAGGCTTTTCTTACACCTGACATTATACCATGTCCATATCCAATATTCTTTTTGATTTTAAGTAATTTTATACAACAGTTATTATTTTTTATAAAATTTTCTATGATTTGTGATGTTTCATCTGTAGAACCGTTATCAATTAAAATTATTTCATGACACTCAAGCTGTATTTTTAAAAGCTTTTCGAAAAGTAAGGGTAAGTTAGCTTGCTCATTGTAGCACGGAATAATTATTGAAAGGGTACTTTTATTTTTATTCATTGTGTCAAATTAAACTTATCAATTATTTCCCACTTAAAATTAATCTCATCATTATGTGCTAAATATAATTCTTTCACATTAACATGTTTGAAAGGGCATTGAATTTTTTTCTTAAGACTTTTCTTAATTATAAGATCGATGTTTCCATATGCAAGGCTTAGATGTGGATGGTACTTTGCTTTAATTTCAGGAAAATTTAATAATGCTATTTCTCTAGCATGGTTTAAATCATTATTTTTTTTAATACTAATGAAAAATGACTGAAAAAAATCATTTAAGTAGTCGACCTCTTTATAATAAATTTTAAAAGGTGGAATCATGTCTGCAATGTTTTTAACCTTTTGTGATAGAAAAATTGGACTGTAATCAAGATTACTAATTAATGTAATATGAGGAATAAATGTTATATCCTCAAAAAATTGACTTATCTCAATAATTATTTTTTTAAAAAATATAAACTGTTTATCGTTTGGAATAAACCATATTGAATAAGCATTTGAAATTCTTTTTTGGATCATTGAAAACTTTATTGATAAAACTGAAATTAATTGTTTTTATTTAATTATAACCAAATCTAGTTTATTATTAGAAATAAATAAACTCCTTAAAGAACCAGCCTTGATAAGTCCTAAAATACATTAATTTAAAATGCATGGTTATTAAAATAGAATTAATTATTTATGTAAGATTTACTTTTACTTTTTTTAATAAATGATGGATAAAAGTGTATATAATTGTAACAGAAAATTCTTAATGAGTTGAGACTTTTATTTAACATTTTATGAAACTACAGTTG
>NZKX01000027.1 GCA_002694025.1 Fidelibacterota bacterium
TTATAATCTCATTTTCCAACAGCAAATTTAACTCAATATCTACACGCTGTTTTGCTTTCCCAAATTTTTCAAGCAAGTGGATATATCCCTTCAGTACAGGTTGCATTTTGGCAAATTCTTCAGGTAATTTTTGGTAGAATGTAAGCGCGACCTCTTCAAAATTGTATTCAATTAGGCTATTGATTATGATTGAAATGAAATCAAAGTTTAAATTAGGCATCCTGATTAGCCTATCCACATTTTTTTGAATAAATTCTTGTTGATTTGATTTGACTATCGCCCTCATGTATATGTCCAAGACTCGAGATTCTAGTCCAAATTCTTCAAAATACAGTTCAGACGTCGAAATAGATAATTCGTTATATCCAAATGAATATTCGTAATCGATTAATGTTCTGATAATTTCCTTATTCTTGCTTAGGTTTTGCATAAAGGAATGACGATGTTCATGATAACGGTTATCATTACTTTTGCAAAGTAACTTAGCGATGAAGATATTATTTTCTTCAGAATTTTTCCCCACCATGATGAAAGGAGAAATAATTTCCTTGGCCTTCTCTAATTCTCCATTTTGAAATAACTCTTCGGAATATCTAAACAGCGACTTCGACATTGACTCATATGTCAATTCATTTATTTTGGTAAGACATTTGACTTGCAACTGATATACTTCTATTTCATGTAATCCTCTATTTTGTATTTCGTTGATTAGGATAAGGGCTAGGTCATAAAACTTCAAACTATGAAGTTTTTTTGACCATAACTTCAATTTTTTATCGCTCACTTTTGAAAGGTTTTGATACTTATCCAAATAAGAGAAAATTTCCTGTTTATCTTTGCCTCGAATAATTTTTTCGAACGTTTTAATGAGGAATTTATTTCTTTGGGATTTATCCTTTTGATCTAGTCCCGTCATATTCATCCAACCATCTTTATTCAAATGCTATCTGGAGTAACCGAATCGACATGTGAGATGTATTCATTGATTGTCTCCCATAGTTTTGTTTCATGCTTGCTAAGAACTTCTCTCGCAACCATTGCAATAGAATAATGATTAAGATCATTTTTTATGTAACCAGCAATTTCGGAAAATAACTTATCAGATGGAGATATTGAGATAGATTTCCCGCCGGAAAAGGCTGGTACTTCACTACTGCAATCTATGATTTTCCCTAGAAGGGGATTCTCTTTGATAAATGTGCTTCCATCTGAAAGGATATCCAATATAACATTATAACACCCGCACATCAATGATTCTGAGATGACTCTGGGGTTACAATCTCTACCTGAAAAAATCAGCGAAACTTTACTTCGATTGTAATAATCCACTAAATGTTCAAGGCCAACATATCCAGGGGATTCCACGGTAACGTAATCATATTTTGCAGAGAGGGTATCTGTTAGTTCAGGCAATTGGCCAGTATCTCCTAAGAACGCTACGGTAGAATTAATCTTTGATTTTTCTAAATATTTGATGAATGAAATGAATATTTGGTGATTTTTTGTTTTTTGATGTGGTGTTGCAGAGAAAATGAAGTCAATATCTCTCGTCCCTAAATTTGTAAGTTTGAAAAAATCAGAAACTGGTTTTTTTAATCTCAACAGTACAGAATGTCTGAAGTTACTCTGTAATTCTGATAAGTTCCGAGGCTCGTCATATAAAACAATGGAATAAGGAGTATTGCAGGGTTGTAACCGTATTGATTCAATCACCTTATCATAGGATTTGATTAATTTTATTACGCTATCAACCTGTGAAATCAATATGTGTTCTTGTTCAAGGATTTTCTTTGATGCTCGGTGTATTTTTTTGAATTCTTTTCCACCAGTGCTCTTGTAGATTTGACTAAGAAAAGATCGAAGCATCCTTGTATCCTGATTTTCAGAGATTTTAGAAATGAATATTTTGATAAATCTTGAATAAGATGGATAAATTTTTGCAGTAGCAGGGTAAAATATTGAGAGATTACCTCTACTCGATTTACCTAATAATCGCTGATATAACATATGATAATTTCCACGCATAAAGTAAACCTTAGCATTGAGAAACTGGTTAAGGCAATGAATATTAGAAATTCTCCATAGAGTGATATTGAGGCCAATTTTAAGATAACCGTCCTCATTCATTTTTTCCCAATTGCCTTGTTCAGATTCAGAAAAGCCAAATACAACATGAAGGTTCTTTAAGCCTGAAACTTTCATCAATTTTAACATCATTTTGTAATATATGTCATAGTTAGAAAAGTGTTTTTTGAAATCGTCATCGTAAATCTCATTTTGAGGCAAATCAGAATTCATAATCTCTAAATTGCTATTTTTTATATCATCTTCCCACTGAGGCGGTAATTTATGGAATAAGACTGCAAAATCATCCAAAAACATTGGGTGATTTTCCAGAAATTTACGTTTTATACCCACGATTCTCCCTCATCTTTCAATCTGATATAACTCTAACCACTTGGGTAAAACTATTTCTGGGGAGTGATTATATTTTATGAAACCTTTAGCCTTAGTCGACATTTTTGCTAACTGTTTTTTGTCTTCAATTAATTCGAACAGTGTATCTATCATTATTTCTTGATTCAAATCATCTAATACAATCCCAGTGTCATTTGGTATCATTGCTTCGATTGTTCCACCAGATGGAGAACAAGCTACAGGAATTCCATAAGATTGCGCCTCCAAGACCACGTTCGGCATACCTTCNATTTCTGCAACGTGGAGAAGTAAATCAATTTCACTATAAATTAAATCTAATTCCGTTTCAAAACCCCTAAGCTCAAAGTTAGAAGTAAATAATGACTTAGAGATACGAGAATCTACCTCTTTGAATAAGGGGCCATCACCGTAGATAACAAATTTGAGATTTTTGTTTTTCTCTAGTAATTTTTCAGCAATATCAATCCAATAAAGTGGTCTTTTTTCTGGTACAAACCTGAATACTCCTCCAACAACGAAATTTTTTCTTTTTTCCTTTTGATTATTGAGATCCGGAAGATTTACAATATTTTGGATATGAGTCATATCTTTTTCGTCTATTCCAGTAAAATTGGAATAACTTTTCTTTCCATATTTGCTATTATGATTGAATTGGATAAATTTACATTTATTTAATGAACTGTAGACCCCTTTTATCCCATTCGTATTCCTTTGATGTGCTTTTGATTTTTGGTTTGGAGGTAGGCTTCTACAACATAAAATCATTTTGCTGATTGGATATACCATTGAGGTAATTCCAGCGAGAAAGTTACATTGATCTTGCCAGGATTGTACTATGCTCGGCTTAAATCGGTGAAATAATGCAATTAAATTGTTAATCCGTCGCTTCATTACTAGGTTTGGCAAGTTATCAATCAGGTGAAATACGCTACCAATTGAGTTATCAATCTTGGAAATGTGTTTGATTGCCTTACCATCATCGAAAGAAAATATTTGAATTCCTTTATCCTCAAGATATTGAATTTTATTTTGATCATTTTTGACCGAATTTTTATCTGCAATCAAAATAATCACTTCTCTATCAGATGAATTAGATTTGAGCAGAGTAGCCAGATTTGTTAACTGTTTTTCTGAACCTCCGATTCCTAAAGTGTTTGATAAGAAAATGATTGGTCCCGAATTGTCATAATTTTCGATGAATAAATGCTGTCTAGCATTGCATTTTCTCTGTAATGTGTGACATATAAATTCGATTTTATGCTTCATTCCATTCGAAATAAGTTGGTCAAATTCGTCTTGATTCATCTCCAAAGTATCGAGCTGGTTCTGCCAGTGTATTTTCACTGAATTTGAGATGGATGATTGTATACCTTTTTCGTAAAGGTCACAGAAATATTTACCCATATCCAATCGACCAAATTTCATACTTATTTTGTAGAGGTTTTTTATATCGTTTTGATCAGTTATGTGCTCGATTTCTTTTTTTAAGTCTTGGATTACTTTCTCATTCGAGAATTCTAGTGCTAATTCCCAGCATAAATACAGGGATTTTGTATCAGAGCTTGCATCTTGCGATAACTTCTTCCAATGTTCCTCATTTGTTTTTTTATGCTGAATTCTTGAAAGTAAGGTTCTTTTCCATGAGATAAGGTCGTATTTATTAAAATCGAGAGCCATGATGTCAAATTCTTGTGCACGTTGTTCGTCACCCATTTGCCTCAATACATTACTGAATAATTGGTAGATATTTTTTGAATCTCTTGTTGATAATTCTTGTAGGCACAAGTCATGAGCGTCATTAAATTGCTTCGTTAGTAGGTATAATTTAATCATATTTTCTATGAGAAGTAAATCTGAACCAGTATCAACGAGTTCCGAAGCAGCATCAACATCTTTTGTCTTGACTATGGTTTCAGAATATAAATTAGTCACTCTCGGGCTTTCTGGATGTTTTAACCATAGCAATTTTGCTTGCTCAAATGCTACATCACTAAGCCCATGTTGAAGGTAAGATTTGATAAAATCAATTTTCATTTCATTGGAGCTAATTTGTTTTTTACTCTCAGTTAAACGATTTTCATTTGGGTAATTTTTTGACAGACCACGTTTTAACCTTTCAGTAACGGCGTTTTCGCCATTTAATTGGATTAATGACTTGAGTAAATGATTGGCCCTCTCATAATCTTTAATTTCATAAGCGACTCTAGCGCCCCATTCCACGATTGATACATTTTGATTGTCCTTTTCTATTAATTGATCAAAAATAGCCGATGATTCTTCTTTTTTTCCTAGTTTTCCCATGGTTCTGGCCATCAATAAATTCACTTGAGTATCCTCTGAATCCCGAGATGCCGACCTACAGAACTCAAGACATTGCTTAAAGTTGGATATGTTGTAGGAAATTTTTGCAAGTTCAAATAAAACCTCATTGTCTTCTGGCCAAGAAATTGCTATTTCTTCGATACGCTTGAATATACTTGGTTTTCGCAATTTGACCATCGCTTTGAGCTGAAAAATTTCTGCTTTTGCGTTTGATGGATATTTTTCGATTAATCTGCTGGTGAGTTCAAACGCATCTTCAAACTGATTCTGTTGGAATAAATCAGAAGCAACTTTGAGTTGTTTCTGCAGTTTACTCTTCCTTCGCATCTTGGGTTCAGCATCCCGTCCTCTGGTGCACTATATGATAGGAACGCAAGTAATTCTCTTCATGTTCGTATGATTACAATGGCATACCGACGCCGTACACTAGCCATCCTGTTTCCGATAATGCTGCAGTGTCTAACACCCTTCTGCCGTCGAAAATCAATGGCTTATTAACAACATTCTTCAATCTACCCCAATCAATGTTGATGCACGACTGATGTGCTGTAATTAATACAACCATATCTATATCTTTGGCGTCGTATGGAGAATCGACAATATCTACACCTTGGGGGAAATCTGATTTATCTAAATGAGAATCGTATACTGTTACTCCTATATCCTTTGAATGGAGCGTTCTCCACAAATCCTCAGCAGGTGTTTCTCTTGGGTCGCCAACCTCAGGCTTGTATGACCAGCCAAGTAACAATACCCTTCCATTACCAGATAAAACGTCATTTTTGTACAAAATATCATTTATGTTATTTGCTACGTGAATTGGCATCGTTTTATTCACCGCACGTGCAGCAGTGATTAATTCTGCAGGAACACCCACATCTGCAGCCCTCTGCATCATGTAATATGGGTCAACTGGAATACAATGTCCGCCAACTCCAACACCGGGAGTATATCGATGAAAATTCCATTTTGTCTCAGCGGCAGATAAAACATCTTCAACATCTACCCCCATCTCAGGGAAAATACGAGCTAATTCATTCACAAGTGCGATATTGATGTCTCTCTGAACATTTTCAACAACTTTTGCTGCCTCAGCAACCTCAATTCTTCCAACATATCGCACATCTCCTGATGTTAGTTTTTTGTATAATTGGACCAAGGAATGACCTATTTTCGGGTTTCGTGCACCAATAACTCGTGCGACTTTTCGAACACCGTTTGAGGGATCTCCAGGGTTGAATCTTTCGGGACAATACGCAATTTCAATATCAATGCCTTCTTTGAGTCCAAATTTTTCAATAAGTGGTAACCACGTTTGGTTTGTGACTCCGGGATAGACAGTTGACTCAAGTACTACAATGGTATTTTCATTTTTCTTTATGGATTTAAAGATAGATTTCCCAGCCTCATAAATAAAAGACAGATCCGGCTTTAGATCTTTGGTAACAGGTGTTGGAACAGTAACGATTACTACATCACATTTTGGGACTGCCTTTGACGTTGAAGTAGTAATATTCCATCTTGGGGTGTTAGAGTCAGGAATCAATCCATCAATTTCTTTGTCTCCAGTAGGATTGATGCCATTCATGATTTTGTCTACTGACTTCTGGGAAATATCCACTCCCCATACATTGTATCCAGCTTCGAAAAATCCGATGGCAGTTGGTAAACCTACATAACCTAAACCAATAATACACACTGAAAGGTTTGTATCATTCGCTAATTGGTCAAATTCTTCACTCCATCCCATGACTCAGCCAAGATGATATCACATTTGAATTGAGTGGATTTATACTTAATGATGTGGATTGTTCTATGGGTATTATTAACTTATTTTCATTGCATTAATTTGGGCAAGTTTGCATGAACATTTCATGGTTATCAACGAGGAAAATCGATACTGACTTATGTTCTACAACTCAAGTTGAATTGGCGAATGGTTTAGTAGCTAAAGGACATGTCGTAAATTTCTATTCTCCTGGTTTTGCTTCAGGAGTCGCGTTTAATCATCACAATATAAAGAGAAGCAAAATCATGGGCTTACAGACGTATAGTATTTGTTCGAAGTTAAAATCCCTCGTTGATGAAATATCTCAATCTGATATAGTTTTAATCGATTGGCAATTATTTTCCATTCATACAAAGTTAGCGACAAAAACCATAATCATCGACCGTGGCCCTCCTGCGGATAGAGGACTTCTTGCAAAATTACAATGGCCACAATGGAAAAGAAACTGGAAAAAAGCAAAAAAAGGAACTGTAGTATCGCTAGAACATAAAAAATTCCTCGTCAATAAATGTAAAATTTCGAGTGATAATATTCATGTAATCCCTGCGGGCGTAAATTTAGACCTTTTTTCTAAATCTGAAAAGAAGGGAAAATTAAAGCTTCTATATCATGGTAATTTGGATTTAAACCGCAATATATTGGAATTACCGCAAATTCTCATCCACCTAGAGAAAGCGGGGGTCGATGTAGAAATGCACCTCATCGGTCATGGAGATGCTTTCAAAGCACTTTCTAAACTTAATTTACCCAATCTAAAATTATCTGGTCCAATTAACCAAAGAGAACTTGCTTCAATGATTTCAGAATTTGACATTGGATTTTTACCGATGCCTAACTCTGGAGTATGGAACATTGCAAGCCCACTGAAGAGGTCCGAGTACTCAGGTAGTGGCATGGTTATCATCGGAATTGATCATGCAGGCCATAGATTTAGTGAGGATTTAGATTGGGTTTTTTTGTTTGAAGAAAGTAAATTTGTGAGTGAAGCCGTTAATTTTTGCAAAAACATCAAAAGAAAAGAGCTTTCAATCCTCCAAAACAAGTCAAGGACTTACGCTGAAAGGTATCTCTCATGGCATCAATCTGTTGATACTTTGAACAGACTTATTCATTCTGTGGTTGATTAGTGCCAGGGAATCATTTTATCATGAAATTTTGATAATTATCTCAGGAGACTTAGGAAAAGTATGTATTCAACACCTTTGGAATTAAATGATACGGGATGTTTAAGTTTTGAAGATAGTGAGCATTGAGGTGATAGATTGAATCCGATTATTTTAGTTGTAGGTGCTCGGCCAAATTTTATGAAAATCGCTCCATTACACAAAGAATTTTCTCGTTTGAACATCCCTGTAATTTTGCTGCATACTGGACAACATTATGACGAAAAGATGTCGAAGGTATTCTTTGAGGATTTGCAAATACCTGCACCAGACATCTACTTGGGAGTTGGGAGCGGCACTCACGCAAAACAAACAGCTAAGGTGATGGTTGAATTTGAAAAGGTCTGTACTCAAAATAGTCCTTCGATGGTAATTGTTGCCGGAGATGTCAATTCAACACTAGCATGTGCTTTAGTTTCAGCAAAATTATTGATTCCTTGTGCCCATCTGGAAGCCGGCCTGAGATCATTTGATCGTAGGATGCCAGAAGAAATAAATCGCATTGTCACGGATTCAATTTCAGATATCCTACTTACTCCTTCGCCTGATGCTGATGAAAATTTACGTAATGAAGGGATTCCCGATGACAAGATTGTTAGGGTAGGGAACATAATGATTGATACATTGCTTGGGAACCTAAAAAGAATAAATCCTTCATTCATTAACGAAAAGTGGGGGCTATCTGCAAAAGAATACGGTGTTGTGACCTTACATCGTCCAAGTAATGTGGATACATTTTCCCATTTAAGTCACATCTGTGAAGAACTTGCGACACTCTCAAACAGCGTCCCTCTTGTTTTTCCAGTTCATCCAAGAACTCTAAATCGATTGAATGAGTATAAATTATTTGAACAAATTGATAAAAAACCAACAATTCAATTGACAGAACCCCTTGGTTATCTTGAGTTCTTATCTCTTACTTCGCAATCAGCATTTGTATTAACCGATTCGGGAGGTTTACAAGAAGAGACAACTGCTTTAGGAATTCAATGTTTTACAGTGAGGGAAAATACGGAGAGACCCATTACAATCACAGAGGGCACAAATACACTTATCGGGAGGGACTTTTCTATTGTCCATGAACGTTTGGCGCAGATACTTAATGAAGATGATTTGTCATCAAAGATACCCGAATTTTGGGATGGAAAAACTTCTGGTAGAGTAGTTCAAACGGCCCTAAGATATCTCGAATAAATGGTGTTTTGATGAGGGTGCTTCATGTTCTCGCAAATGGGCCGCCTGATGTAAATGGATATGCCATAAGGACTCAAATGATTCTCGACCACCAAAATATGCAAGGGGAGATAGAAGCCTACGGTCTTACTTCACCATGGTACCCCGAAAAAGATACAATGGTTGAAGAGTTTAATACAGCCCACACTTCATATTTTCGAACATTACATCCAATGAGGAAAAGAAATAAAAAATTTAGCCATCGTTTTGTTTCATTCATTCGTCGTCAGAAATCTACAAAAACAAATTCAGCAGGTAATAGTAAATTAACACAAAAGAAATCGTTTAAGTCCAGATTTAGTCTCCCAGTTCGATATATTTTCCAAAAATCTTTTTTTTTCTGGCTATGGATTGAAGAGAAAGTGTTGATTCGTGATTTTACAAGAAAAATCGTCGAAGTTTCAAAGACCCATGACATCGACATCATTCATGCACATACGCCTTACAGAGTCGGATTACCAGCCTTGATTGCTGCGAGAAAGCTAAATGTCCCATTTGTTTATGAAATGAGGGGCGTTTGGGAAGAAACAGCAATTGCAAACGGACGATGGAAACAAAATAGCATGGCATACAGAAGGTTTAAGCGATACGAAAATAAAGTGATTAAATCATCTGATGCAGTAATTTGTATTTGTGAATCACTTCGTAGAGATGTGATTCACCGAGGGCATAACGCTTCGAAAATCTCAATTGTTCCTAATGCAGTCAATGAAAATTGGTTTACTGATGAAAAAAAAACATCAATAGAGATTGAAAATCAATTAAAAATTCATAATGATGAAAATGCAATAGTGGTAGGTTATGTTGGCTCCCTCGGAAATTTAGAAGGGGTGGACTTACTATTGGAATCAATTTCAAAATTGCAGGAAGAAGGACTAAACATCCGTTTACTTATTTTGACAGCCCATCCGGACAAGCCCAATCTTATCTCAAGAGCAGAGCAGTTGGGAATTAATGAGATTTCAATGATTACAGGACCTGTTCCTCATAATGAGGTGCAATCATACTATCATTCTATTGATATTTTTGTTGTGAGTAGACCCGACCTAACTGTAACTAACTTAGTCACTCCGTTGAAACCATATGAGGCAATGGCGATGGGAAAAGCAGTCATAATGTCAAGATTATCTGCTCTAGAAGAAATGGCTGTTGATGGAGAAACGGCCCTCTATTTTACTCCAAACGACATCGACTCTTTGACAGAACAGATCAAAAAGTGTATACACGATCCTAAGTTACGTGAAAAACTTGGAAAAAACGCTTATCATTGGGTCAAGGAAAATCGAAATTGGTCTCAAAACATACTTAGGTACAATAAATTGTATGCTAAGTTGCTTGAAGAAGACTAGCCCACCGAATCATGGTCGGATGTTTTAATTTGAGGGAATAGTTTGAGAACCTTAAGTCCCAGACGCAGTTTATGGGTTTGCGGCACATTCGAGGTGGCAAGCGGCAAGCACCCCCTTTTTTTCTCGGCCCTATACTCATAATTCAAGAAATATGGCGAAATAGGAACCTAACCAAGCATCTTGTAAAAAAGGACATAAAATTGGCATACCATGGGACATTTCTTGGTTATTTCTGGACGATGCTTGAGCCCCTGTTAATGACGGTAATTCTTTACACATTATTTGTAATCATGCGTGGATCAACAGATGAATTTTTGCCATTAAAGGTGATGCTGGGTATTTTATTTTACGCTTGTTTCTCAAAAACAACATCTATGTGTAACAACGTATTACTCCAACAGTCTTCACTCATTAACCAAGTTTATTTTCCAAGGGAGATTTTTCACATCAATGTTGTTGCATACCAACTATATCGTTTAGTGATGAGTTTGATAATCATAATTCCAATGATGGCTTGGTATAATCTTTCACCATCTGTATACCTTTTCTGGTTGTTGCCTTCAGCTTTGGGGGTGGGTATGCTTGGGTTGGGTTTTGGAATGATAACATCCATTTTACAGGTAAAAATTCGAGATGTTTCCCAACTTGTGCAGGTTTTGCTTAGAGGCGCTTTTTTTATCTCAGGTGTTTTTTACGGGGCTGAACATGTTCCTAGTCAGTGGTTGGATGTACATTTACTCAATCCGGTTGCGGTATTCATTGAGTTGTCACGTACGGCAGTACTTGGAGATATGGGAGTACTTGATTTGACAAATATCGTTTATGCCTTGGGCGTTTCATTTATTGTTATGGTTATTGGCATGTGTATTTTCAAAAAATTTGAAGCAAGAATGGTGAAATATCTATGATCAGTGAAAGTCTTGCAATCTCAGTTAAAGGTGTAGTCCTTGATTACCCTCTCCTTAAATCTGGTAAGAGTTTTGTTAAGGAATCACTTACGAATCGATTTAAAATTGAATCGAAAATGTATCGGGCTCTTAATGCCGTGTCAGTCGACATAGGCAAGGGAGAAGTGGTCGGTTTAATCGGTCCAAATGGTGCTGGAAAGAGCACATTACTGCGAATAATTGCAGGTATTTTACCCCCTGATGAAGGAGATGTTTGGACGAGAGGTAGAGTAAGCTTGCTTGCTGGAACTGGGGCTGGCATGCAAGGTAATCTTTCTGGAATTGAAAATATATTTTTGAGTGGGGCCATTTATGGGATGGTAAAATCTGAAATTGAAGAAAAGCGAGATGAAATCATTGAGTTTGCTGGAATTGGAGATTTTATAAACCAACCAGTTCGGACGTACTCTTCTGGTATGAAAGCCAGACTTGGTTTTTCAATTTCTTCACACATTCAGCCAGAAATTTTACTCATTGACGAGGTTTTTACTGTTGGCGATGGTGATTTTGCAAAAAAATCGAAAACAAAAATCAGAGAATTAATCACTGGAGGTGCAACAGTGGTAATGGTAAGTCACTCAATTTCAGTAATTCGAGAGTTGTGTACAAGTGCATTTTATTTGGAAAATGGAAAAATACTCTCTGATGGTTCCCTAGAGGATGCTTGTCTAAAGTATGGTGAGATTTAGGTGATGATATGCGAATTTTCAGGATGAAACCGAATATATCAGCCATTTTATCGAGATGTGATTCCAAAGAAGAAAAGAAATTCATTTCTCACGTAGCGAATAGTTGTTTCAAACGTTTCATGAATATTTCAAAAATGGAAAAAGAGATACACACTCAATTAACCAAATCAGAAATTAATCTTCAATCAAAAATTCTTGGAGACTTTATCCATTCATTATCTTCAACTCCGAGAGGAGAAGAAATAGCCAGGGATATGTTTGTCGCAAGTGCAAGGTCAATACAAAAAATCGATGTTGAAGCTGCGTTATCTTTTTCTGAGAAACTAATAGACAAAATTTATTCAGTCGCAGTAATTAGAAGAATGATCGGTCTTTATTTGTCTCGAGGAGATATCAAAAGGGCCAATCAATTACTTGAGACACTTCCAGAAGACCAATGGAATCACGGAACAAAAAAACGGATTGAAGAAAAATTGAAGTTGAACGCATCGATTCTCGCAGAGAAAAGTGATGAATCAAAATTTTTTAACATCTTAAAGCCGATTAAACGGGATAAATCTTTCCCAGATTTAAACGTAGCCTGTTTGTTAGATCGATTTAGTTTTGATTGTTTTTCGTACGAAATGAACCTTGTTCCTGTTTCAAAATCAAATTGGAGATCAATACTGAGTAGACCAGACATTGATTTTTTCCTTGCAGAATCTATTTGGTCGGGACATGATGGAGGGTGGCAATTTGCCATGTCATCATTTGATACTGCGGCTGGGGATCAACTAAAACAACTACTTAGTTTTTGTAAAGAAGAGGGAGTAAAAACCATTTTTTGGAATAAAGAAGACCCAGTTAATTACGACTCATTTATCGATGTAGCAAAGCAATTCGATTATATTTTTACAAGCGATTCCGGTCAGATACCAAAATACATAGACGAGTGTGGTCATGACAATGTCTATTCATTACCTTTTGCAGCTCAACCAATAATACATAACCCCATCAGAAATAATTTACCTTCGCATGATGTTGGATTCGCAGGATCATGGTACATTAGGGAACATGGCAATAGAAAAAGGGACACTAAGTTGTTGCTTGATGCAGCGTCTAGCCATGGTTTGCACATTTTTGATAGATTTTATGGAACTGATAATAGAAACAAATTTCCAGAAGAATACAATGACTTTATCAAGGGCTCTCTATCTTATAAAGAGACCTGTATGGCTTATAGGGTTTATAAAATATTTTTGAATGTTAATTCTGTTAGTGATTCACCCACGATGTTTTCTCGTCGAGTCTTTGAAGTATTAGCATCGGCATCAACCCTTGTTTCCAGTCCATCACGCGGGATGGAGGAAATGTTGGGAGATTGTCTTGTTGTCGTGGATGATCATCAAATTGCAAGTGAGACAATCAATAATTTGTTATCAGATGATTTTGCAAGAAAATCGATTGCACAGCGAGGCTATCGTGAGGTGATGAATAATCACACATATTTCCATCGATTAAAAGAAATTTTTTCTGTTAGCGGCATCAATTATGCTAATCATGAATCCCTGTTAGTTTCTTGCATTTGTGTATCAAATAGGCCTCATCTAATCGATGATGTAATCCAAAAATTTGACTTACAAACATATGCGAATAAAGAATTGATTATACTTTTGGAAGCAGATGATGCAACCTTTCAAAATATCTCAGACAAAATCGATAAAAGGGAAGATATAATGCTTCATAGAGCTTCGGAAAAAGAAATATTAGGAGCATTGTTTAACAGAGGAGTAAACCTATCTCATGGAGAGTATATCGCAAAGTGGGACGACGACGATTTATACGGTCCTGAATATTTGAGTGATTCGCTATTAGGTTTCAAATATTCATCAGCAAGTGTGGTTGGTAAACTAGAATCCTTCATGTTTCATGAGGGTACAAACTCACTGTATACTAGATTTGAAAATAAGGCATTTAGGTATCAACAATTGATACTAGGGCCAACAATAATCGCCAAAAGAAAGGTATTCGATAGCATCAGATTTCAAGAACGCAGTAGAGGTGAAGACACTAATTTCTTGAAAGATTGTCTAAAATCTGGATTGAAAATCTTCGCAACAGACCCGTATAATTTTATTTATTGGAGATCTGCTGACAAAACAAAACATACATGGCAGCCAGATGATGATGAATTGTTGAAGAATGCAAAAAAAATTAGTTCAGGCCTATCTACATCGGAGGTATTCATCTGATACAACATAAGATAATATTGTTGGAACAAGATGAAAAGAGGGTTAAGCATGTCCATTCTGAATTTTCAAATCTAATAGAAGAGGGTCATGCAGAGATTTTTTCTGCGGTAGATGGAAGCAAAGATGATATCGAAAAAGAGTTGGAATCCTTAAATCTAAAATTGACTCCAGATTTTGCCCACTATGCGACAATAGGTCAAGTTGGATGTGCACTCTCCCATCTCAAAATATGGGAAAATATCAAAAAATCGGGTATAAAATCTTGCATCATATTTGAGGATGATGCTTTACTGGTTGAAGATTATGTCACTAATCTTCAGCATTTAGAAAAAGAGTTGTCACAAACATGGGATTTTGTAAATTTGTTTACACATCCACAACACAGTCATGTAAAAAACCGTAAAGAAATACCTGGGAAGATGCAATTATTGAACCGAATACCTACTTGGGGAACGGTTGGTTACATCATTAGTCTTTCAGGAGTTAAAAAATTGCTAGATATTTTCGCTCAAACAGGAATTTATGCTCCCATCGATGTCATGATTCAGGATGTACTTGACGGTATGATCTCCTATAATCTAAAGCATGACCTTGTCACAACAATAGGACAATTGACCGAATCAGGAAAGGAAAAAGATCTCCTACATTCCAATGTCTGGAATACAAAATCATACAAGAAATATTTACAAGAACAGAACAAAAACCGAGTATACTTTTCCCATGAAAAGGCGGTCATAAGCAGTAAAAACCTTAGCGAATCATCATTAGAGGTCCCCTATGATGCAGAATATACTCCTGGACGAACCACCTTTAATCTAAAATCCAGAGCTCCACAAAAAGGAGACCACCTTAATTTCCAATTATCTCTAACGATTCCAAGCAGTTTTTTGGAAGGGGTTCTACTTCGATTTAGTGTAAGGTCTCATTATCGAGGCTTAGAATATGCTGGCAGGATGGCGTATTCATTATGCATAAATCAAAAAGAAATATTTCATGAAAAAGTTGGTTTTTTCAATCAAGAGAATGTAGTCTCACTGATTATTCCACATAGGCCCGAATCTGGAATACTTGAACTTGAATTAGGTTTGAAGGTATTAACCGATTGTGAAGACTGGAATTGGGGCCCAATATCAAAAATTACTGTGAGTGATTTCTCGATTGAAGAAATGCATGACTATCAAGCGTATTTCCTTTCTACCAGTAGCCCATATTCAGTGAGCAAAATCAATGAGGAATCCTCTGATTTGAAAAAATTGATTCAACAATTTGCATCAACTGGTGAATCTGTAGACGTATTCATACCAGGTGGAAATCGAGGGGACGGATTAATCTACCAAGGAGCTTTCAAATTGTTCAGGAAATTTGGATTGAAATATAACATCCTACCATATCGTTATAATAATGTTATTGAAGAGTTTGATGATCAACCAATAGATAGCAAAATATTGTTGATTTTAGGTAGTGGTGGATTTAGTAGTGCATACAACCTTATGGTAGAAATCGTGCCAGAAATCGTCAAGAAATACTCCAGTGCTTTCATACTACCCTCCTCATTCGACATTTCTTGTGGCCCAGTCAAGAAGTTCTTGGAACAATTGCCCGAACATGTTTCTGTATTTTGTAGAGAGCGCAAGAGTTTCGAAGATTTGTCATCCATACTTCCGAAGCATCGTTTATTCTTGGACCATGACACAGCACTTGAATTCGATTACTCAAAATGGATTAAAAGAGGTACAGGTGTATTACACGCTTTCCGGGATGATAAGGAAAGCTCTGAAATTCAGTTACCTATCGGAAACCAAGACATTTCTGCGGGACCTGATAGTCAATGGAAAGAGTTGTTGGATATTATCTCGCAATATTCCATCGTGCATACGAACAGAGCCCATGTTAGTATTGCAGCGGCAAAAATGAGCAAAGAAGTCCATATATATCCGTCTTCATACTTCAAGCAAAAGGAAATATTTTCATTTTCTCTTTCTAATTTTCAACATGTTGTATTTCACAAGCAAGACAATACCAAGTCTCTTGAAAAAAAGGGTAGTAAATTTTACTTATCTGGAAAAACTCATAATGACGCAACTTTTACGCAAGTGATTAAAAATAGCATCGAATATCTAAAAACCGCAAGCGATGATCCACGAAAAAAGATAGTTGCATTACTTGATAATAAATATGAAGCAAAAAAGTTTTGCAAATCATTTGATTTAAAATTCCCAAAACATATTGCGTTATTTTCTAATTTTGATGCAATTCAAAAACAGGATTTGCCAAGTAACTTTGTCTTAAAACCAATTTGGGGTCATACGAACAAAGGTGTATTTCTCTTAGAAAACATTGAAGACTCTTTTTATGACATATTAAGAAAAAAGGAATATTCATGGAAAGACCTGCAGAAAGCATTCAGTGATGAGCATCAAGTAGGGTCAGGAAGTATTCTCATAGAGGAACTCTTGTATGAAGCAAATCCAAATTATGTAATTCCATTTGATTATAAGTTCCATGTTTTTCGAGGTGAAGTTGAAGTAATAATGCAAAGAGATGTGAACCAAGGCCCAAATACACAAGATTGGCAATTCAAATTTTATGACCGCAATTGGAAGGAAATCAACAACCCACTAAATGAATCTAACATAAACCACGAATTACCAATACCGAAGCGCGCAGAGGAAATGCTGACAATTGTAAAAAAACTATCACTAGCGATACCTATTCCATTTGTGAGAATCGATTTATATGAATCTCCAAACGGAATTTATTTTGGTGAATTTACATTTCATCCTGGAAATCATTGGTTATGGAAAGATGCTTGGCAAAAAAGATTTGGAAAAAAGTATCTAGAAGCATATTCAAATATTAAAGATTACAAAAAAGAGTGCACGGAAATTTATTCATTATTTAAGTGAGATAATAAAAACTGGCTGTGAATCCTGAATACCTAATTTATATTGTGAGATTAAATCGTGCAATCATTTTCTGAATAAATGGTAAAGCGCACCGATTTTTGTGTTAACATTAACTAAATGATGTGATTTTAATGATTCCCAAATCTTCTGAGGATGGTCAACATTTGTAATGTTATTTTTCCATTTTGTTGTGTCTAAAGGCAATTTCTCGGAACAGTTTTCAAATCCAGTTACATTTTCAGATGTAATGACTCTACAACCTGCTGCTAACCCTTCAAGAATGGCCATTGGTTGACCTTCAAAGGCAGATGGTACAAGCAATATGGCACTTTCCTCGAGTAATTTCCTCTTCTCTTGTTCAGAAACCCATCCCAATCCATCGATCCCTTCTTCCTGATGAGTGATGCCTGTTGCTACTAAATTCCACCCTTCATCCCTCATAGTTCTGGCAAGTTCCATGGCAAAAGCATGACCTTTCACAGGGTCTTTTCTTCCCAAGAGAAGCATTTGTTTTTGCTTTTTACTTTCCATTGGTACAAATTTGATATGTTCGTCAACAGGATTTGGTAATACGTGGCATGCACCGATAATTGGCTCCAATGTTTCTTTCCAATAATCGGACAAAACTACCTTGGTAAATGGTTCAAGCTGTGTCTTAATTTGTTTGTTGTTTGATGCAAATCGGTCAAATTGACCACTATGGATGTGAAAAATTACTGAAATACCAAGTTTGTGTGACAATCTGGCAAGATTCAATTTTCTTCGATATGAAAAGCCTGCAGCGCTGTGTAAATGAATCACGTCATAATTTTTGTAATTTTTCTTGATCCATTTTCTTGCTTTGAGCCAAGCATTCAATTTTTGGATGAAATTCTTAGGAGAATGCGATGATAATACCTCAGCCTGCCAGCCTTCCGGAGGATTTTGTGAAAGAATTTCCATAACTTTGGCCATCCCTCCAGGAGTATTGCAAGGACCAACATGCAACACTTTCCGCATGTCCGTTGGTAACCATTCTTTCCGCATTATGGTTGTCATGGGATAAAATCACAGACAATCTCAATAATTCAATTGATTTTGACCTTTCATGACAAGCGGCATTGAAGCCATCCAATGGCTTACCTTGCTGTTGTGCTTTGCGCCCTTTCCTTTATACAAATGGAAGTCAAACCAGTGGATGAAGAAGCCAATACACATGCCAAATGAACAATTTAGTGGCGAGCATATCGTTTTGCTACCTGTTTGGAATGAGGAATTTCTCATTGAAAGAAAGCTTGAGGATTTGGGGCAACAGGGTGTTGAATTCAAGTTGGTGATTATTGATTCAGCTTCAACGGATGCTACACTTTCTCGAGCAAGACAGTGGATAAACGAAAACCAATCAAAGTTTGGCGATATAGACATTATTGAGATGAGTGAAAGAAAAGGAAAAACTGCTGCAGTGGCCCTTTTCTTGCAGAAATATCAAGAATTTGACGGACTCATTACCATGACTGATGCAGATGCAACATTCATGCCAGATGCCATTATAAGAGTCCGCAAATGGTTCTCTGACGAAACGATTGGGGCGGTAGGGGCAAGACCTAGTCGGAAAGGAGAACAATTTGGTGAAAATCAGTATAGGTCTATTTTCGATAGTCTCCGATACGCGGAATCATGTTATGATAGTACGCCGTTTCTTGAAGGTTCTATGATTACCTGGAGGTCCAAATTAGTAGATGCAAGTGATCTATTCATTCAATCAAACGCTGATGATGCACAAATCTCAGTTCAGGTTAGAAAAAAGGGATACAGAGCGGTACAAGATAAGGAATTGTTATTTTTTGATGAGATTCCTTTGAGCAAGAAATCTCAAACAAAGCAAAAAATCCGAAGGGCGCAAGGACTTCTACGACTTCTTGTGAGAGAGAGGAAACTTTTGTTTAACAGGAAATATGGTAGGTTTAGCCAAATTATGCGCTGGCAAATGTGGATGTTTGTACTTTCTCCATTGTTTCTTATCATGTTCTTTAGTCTTGGAGTCATTCGAAAATTTACTTTAGCCACCAATAATCTGTTTGATGTGTTATTTTATGTTGAATTCCTCATTCTCTTTTCATGGTCTTTTCGTCGATTGAATCATTCAAAACAAGAATGGAACATTCTTGGTTCTATTTTGATAGGTTTTGAATATTTATTCTGGTCAATGGCCTATATCCTTTCAGGGAAAAGTTTGCACATGTGGGATCAAATTCAAGATGTGAGGCAGCAATCAAAATAAAAAAAGCCCCCCGTGGGACCAAAGTCCCACGAGGGGTGGTTTCGAGTAATCTCGTGGTATGCTTTGTTTTTAGAACTCTGCTTAAGCAGAGGAACTAACAACACCAAGAGTCTTGTCTTCGGTGTCACCAGCGCCTTGCTTGATCAAGGTTACTTCAACGGTGCAGCTTGCGGAACAGTCATCGACACTACCTTCTTTGATGGTAATACCTTCTCCGACTTCCCAGTTGTTCTTGTTGCCAGAGTCACCGTATTCTTCGTAGGTGCAGCCAGCTTCTGCTGCTCCTGCATCTTCATGATGCTTGCAGGTTGTTGGTGTACCGTCATTAATACTGATGATGACTTGAAGAGTACCCCAGTTAAGGCCCGATCCACTTTGCATTCCGACTCTTACAAGGTTGTCAAGAGGTTCTCCTGCTACTGGGTCTTCGTTAGGGTTTGCATCTTCTGCAGTGAACACGTAGGTGTCCAATGTGTCACCAGTGCTGTCGCCAGCTAGGCTTGAAGCCCAGACGTACAATACACCAGCCAATACCACAGTGATAGCTACCATAAGGATAGTAGCAATAACTGGGCTTACCGCTTCTTCGTTCTTCATTTCTTTCTTCATATTTTTTGTCCTCCTCCCCGTTCGGGGATAGTTCCTCTACCGTCACGCGAGTATATAGGGCTGTCGACATGGATAAGAAAAATAACCCAAATTTCGATGTACTAAGAGGCTTATTTAAAAAGGGTCAACTATTTTGATATATGCTGTAAATGGAGCAAACATTTTGTTTTGGACCGAGTGAAGAGAGAGGTGAACAGGGTGAGAATTAGCGGAGAGGGGATGGGATGCACTCAACGAGAACCTACAGCCCTGTTCGTTAGGCCCTAGTGGGTATCGAATAATAACAGTTATGTTTTTTCCAAGTCAAAGAAATTTAAGGGACTGTAAGGATTTCAGGCCCACCGGATGTTACATGAACAGTATGTTCAAATTGACCGATCATTCCATTATCTGCGCATTTCAGTGCGTGATAAGTTTCTAAAAATCTCACACTAATCAGTTTCTTTACCAGTGCATTCCATTTGGATTGCCGACTTTCTTCATCCGCTTCTGGAAATGGCTTCTCCAGCATCGGGAATGCCCATCGCTCAGCAAAAGGCAATGTTGAATATCTTTCCTCAAAATTACGGGCAAGTTGTGCACCTAAGGGCTTAAGCTGTTTTCGCGCCAATGCCTTGCGCCAACTCACGCTTCCAGTAATTCGGTATATGTTTGATGAGTTTGGAGATCCGATGTTTTCAATGAGTCCTTGTTCTCCATTCGTGTTGAATGGTTCAATTGCATAGCAAGCATTCTCTTCAACAACTCCTGAGAAACCGTGATTATTTTTTCCGCATGCATATGATGGTACGCTTACTCCAGCGTGAAGTTCCCATGGTTTGAGTTGATGTCCACACAAATTTCTGATTGGTTGAAAACCAGCATCAACACTTGGTTGAGCTGCCGCTGCCCCAACCTCATGCCAAGGTGTTCCAGGATGCAGTTTCTCAATAGCGGCATCTCTGGATTCTTTTGCAGCCTTGATTTGTTCAGTATGTGAGTTTCCATTACCGATTTCAACGGTCATGGCATTATCGCCAATATGTCCGTTGATATGAACGCCAACGTCGATTTTGACGAGATCACCTTTTTGCAACACCATCTCATCTTCCCAACCTTGGAGATTTTTGTCTGCATGATCGGGGGTGAAATGAGCAGCGATTTCATTCACAGCAATAGTTGTTGGAAATGCTGGTTGGCCTCCATTTCTTCTGATAAATCGTTCAGCAAAATCAATGATTTCTACCCACGATTTTCCCGCTTGTAGTTCCGGTCTCACGGCATCTAGAGTTCTCCTAGCGACATGGCCAGCATCAACCCAGAATTTCATGCCTGACTCGTCATCCATTCCATCACGTCACTAGAGAGTACAACGCCCTCTCTGATAATAGTTACTTTTTTTTCAGGATATTTTTCATTCTCAAATTTAAGAATCGTACTTCCCTTCCCTCCTGGGCAAATCCCTTCAATCCATCTGTGATTTTCAAGGCCTAATAGTTGGGCTGCTTCTCGACAGTCTTCCACAGGCTCTTGTCCAGAAATGTTAGCGCTTGTTGCAATGATTGGTCCACATTCGTTCGATAATTCAATGGCGATTGGATTTGAGAATACACGAATAGCGACCATGTCACCGCCGAGGCGATTATCAAGTGGTTGTCTTGCTTTGAGGATTAACGTAAGGGAACCCTTTGGAAAATAATCAAGGATACGAGCGATTTCGGGAATTATTACTAAATCTTTCACTTGATTCAAATTGGCGACTCCTAAACTCACAGGCATTGTGTCTTTTCGATTTTTTAATTCGTAAACCTTCGCTAGAGTCTCTTTATTTGGCATGCCGCCTAAGCCTGGAAGCGTAGATGTGGGGTAAACAATTGGAAGGCCAGACCGTAGATTTGCGATTACATTTTGAGAGATCACGCATTCACCCATTCATTCAAGTGTTGTCGAGCAATCTCTTGTGCCTTATTTTTATCCTCAGTCTTTACCATTAGTTTTCCGGATGGGAACAGGGTGAGGTCAGCAGGCCCAAAAAAGGTCCAACAAAGACGCGTACTCACTCCAATTTCATAACCGGCTTCGACAATTTTTGCACCTACAATTGCTAAGTCGATTTTGTCCAGATTTTCGGGTACGATTTGCCACGCAGCTTTGTTGCCGCACAATTCCATAACAAATTCATCCTTCGCCAATACACCAACTCCATACTATTGTTGAATCGTTAATCACTTCGGTTAGTTCCTTTTCTTTGCCGCCCACTTGTATGTTCTTTGTCCTTCATACAAACCGTCTTCACTTACGTTTATGAGAGCAAATTCTCCACTAGGAGGAACGACACTCTCTACTTGAATGCCTTTGTGCAGATTCTCGTAGGTCAATTGGTCGATGGCGACTCGTCCTGCAAGCCGTTCAAACAAATGCCATCTAGAAACCACTTCTTCCCACCCTGGTTGAACAATGGCTTCAAACACCTTGGCTTTCGCTCCGGAGCCATAACCACATAATCCGAAGTAAGTTCCTTCAATTTCTGCATTATCCTCGAGGTCTGACTCAAGCGTTGACATTAAAGCAAGAAATATCGATCCAGTGTACTGGTTACCAATCAGACTCGAAGCACGCTGACCTTTCTCAATTTTGTTTGAATGAAAGTGAAGATATTCTGGAGTTTTTGAGATAGCTCGTCGATACGCATCCATTTCTCTTTCAAATTGTTCAGTATTCTTTTTTGTTTTTTGTGAAGGCATCACTGGAGGTTCCCCGATTTGAACCAAAACGTCATCCCATATCGGCGTACCATTTCTATCATGTCGGAAAACATCTGGAAACATACGCTTTGCTTGGAATGCGTACGGTAAGTGCATGATTATTCTCGACCATTGCTGCGTGAGTTTCTCATCTTCTTCTGACCAACGTCCTTGACGTTTAGCATGTTGTTTGAAATTATGGAAGGCTTGTCTAACGGCATCTTGATAGCAACGATTTGAAAATTGACCATCAAAAACCGGTTCGTCACGATGTACGCTTACGGTTTCTTCTCCGTGAGCAAAAATACCTAAGCGCCTTACTGTTGACTTTGGCAAATGACGAATCATGCGTTCAACAATCCCTTTCTTTACGGATTGACCAGCTTCTTGGGCCAATTCCATTACACTGGAAATAACTGAGCGGATCGTAACCTTTCTTCGAGGTTTAAAGAAATCATGAACAGGTGTGGTTGAGACACCCCAGCAATCTGGAATTTCTAGGAGTCGCGGATTTTGTCTAATGAGTAAAGCCCCGCCTCCGGCTCCTTGTGTGTATTCTCCACTTGATCCCAGGTCGTATTTCGCGTTATCAGAAAATATCACGATGCCTATTCTCTCATCTTGTCCACTTGGACGAGCGGCCCAATCAAGAGTTGTGTGGAGCGCATCAACGCCTCCAATACACGCAAAAGTCATATCAACAACATCACAATTTCTGAAACAATCCTTACCATATCTTCTTGAGTAACGCTGAGTGAGCATATCAAGGATATAGGTCGCAGTTGGTTTTGCACCATCCAATGCGGATTCTGTTCCAAGATACATTCTTCCAATCTTGCGAGGATCAAGTCTGTTGCGGTCAATTAATCGCATAACAGCCATTGCTCCCATCGTAGCAGTATCCTCGTGGACATCAGGGATTGCCATGGCTTTGAGGCCTAACCCCTTGTTTAGTTTATTGAAATCTGCACCGCGAAGTTCTGCGAAATCTTTCATGTCTAGATAAAGACGAGGAAAGTGAATAGCAATATCATCGATTCCAACTGAGATTATTTTTTGTTCCATAATATAGCGCTCCAAAATTTATCGAGGTCTGATTTAGTTTTCAGGTGGCTTACCAGGTGGGCCTGCTGGAGGCGGTCCACTGGGCGGACCTGCTGGTGGAGTTGGAGGCGGTCCACTGGGCGGACCTGCTGGTGGAGTTGGAGGCGGTCCACTGGGCGGACCTGCGGGAGGGCTTGGAGGTGGAGTTGGAGGTGGCCCACTGGGCGGACCTGCGGGAGGGCTTGGAGGTGGAGTTGGAGGTGGCCCACTGGGCGGATCTGCGGGAGGCGTTGGTGGTGGGCTTGGTGGCGGAGTAGCGATTAATGAACCAGTTAGCAAAACATCGTTATTGCTATATTCAGTTGTTTGACCTTGGTCTGATGCGATGTTTGTCTCACCAACTTGGTCAGTGCTTTGCATCATACTTTCTTCTTCCCTCTCTTCGTTGACAAGAATCTTTGTTCCACCGCCAGTGACATTTTCAGCCGAATACGAAGTCATGGCAACATTGCTTGAATCAATCAATTCTCTTTCCCGGACTTGACCAAAATCTTCTAGACTCATATCGAATGCACCGGAAAATAATGAACTTCCAATCGAATTTTTGAGATTTCTTTTTCTTTGAGCATTGTACTCAAAATCAAAAGAAAATGGCCCCATGCTGCCTTTCCCTTGATTTGATTTCAAGTGAAAAGACCAATTTCCAGACATAAGAACAAATTCAAAACTCCAATTCCTTTGAAGTCCAGGTCCTAATGAGGTGATGCCTTCCTTTGAATAACACTTCGAGCCAGAATTTGTCTCGATATAAACGTCTAAATCGCCTTGCGGTATTGGGCTTTCATTAGTAATTGCTGTGACCACAATGAGGATATCCTCATCATCATCATTGATGTCAGCTTGGATAGAAATCAACTCGATTTCTAGGTCGCCAACCACAATGTTGTGTTCATCAGACATAATCCCACCAATTTTTGCCCAAGAAGTTCCCGTACTTAAGTCAAACATCATTCATCGTAGTTGGAATCGGGATTCAGCAGGTAATGTCCAATCCAACACGGCTATAGAAAAATTAGATTTGTCTAATAGCGTTCTCTTCTCTTTGGTAAAATGGGCGTAAAATAGATCGACAAAACCAATAAAAATACCTAAAACAGGGATGATGTATCTCAGTTTTAGTATTGCACGCTTATTCCAATGTTGTTCTGTAAGAAGCGATGCATCATCATGAACGATGGCCACTCTCATCGCCCTTTGGCCAAAGCTTCGCCCAAGAGATTTTGCTGAATATTTGAAATAAAGCCAAAAGGATGCAAAGTGGAGCAGTATATGGATTAGTAGTACACTCAACGATGTTTGTATGAATTCAAAATCAAGTAAAATAACATAGAATCGCCCATTGGTTAGCAAACTTATTGGCAGCACAACCAAGAGCACATCAAGGAATAATGCAGCTCCTCTTCGCCACGCTGGTGCGAGAAGAATCCCTTCAGGAGTGAGAGATTTGACAGCATCTCTTGCGGGATTTGCCGAATGCAGGCTTATTGGAGAATCAGTCATGTCCAATCGTTCTTGCGAAACGTAGGTTATGTATGAACCATGTGCCAAGCCATGAGGTTTCTCTCTTCAATCCAATCGAGCATCCCTTTCCAGTTATGATCATGTGACAATGTAACAGGATTTCCAATGATAATCAATCCTCTTTTCGCTCTGGTAATGGCAACATTCAATCTTCTGGCGTCTTTGAGGAATCCCAATTCCCCGGTTGGATTTGAACGCACCGTACTCATGATTATCACTTCTTTCTCTCTGCCTTGAAACCCATCAACAGACTGCATTTCCACGCCAGCATTAATATCAGGGTTTTTGCTTTCTTCAGCGAGGCTTTTCAAAAGTCGAATTTGAGCGGCATAGGGTGAAATGATTCCAACATCTTCTGGCGATAAATCTCCAGCAGCGAGCAAAGAATCCAGAACACTCATTGTCAGCGCGGCTTCGTCTATATTTGAGCGAGATTTTCCAAAATCATCCTGGGTTTCATGACCAGTTACAGGCACAAAAGCCACAGGTGCATCCCAATCAGGCCAAATAAAACCTGCAGGCGTATCTCTATTTTCTAGGCCTTCCCCATCCAAGAGTTTATTTTCGTAGAATCTCATTGATGGAAATTCACGGATAACAGGATGCATTCTGTATTGTGTATTCAGGAGTTTAGGCTCTAAATTTGAGTCGATTAAACGCTCAAATAATGACACTTCGAGCCCATTTGCTTCTTTGCTCAAAACCGTAGGTGGTAATTGTTTGTGGTCTCCAACGAGAAACAACTGTCGACAACCACGGGTAATCGGAACAAGTGCACTAGGCTCACTGGCTTGAGTTGCTTCATCAATGAGGACAATTGGAAATTTCCTTTCTCCTAATATGTGATGGCCTGCTCCGATATTTGTGCAACATATGACCTCTGCATTTCCAAGTATTTCTTCAGTGATTCTTCGTTCAATGTTTTTTATTTCTTTTTGGTTACGATGAATATCCTTGTGGGCAAGGCCCTTTTCTTTACCTCTTAGTTTAGGTAACTGGGTCTGAATTGCTCTGTTTTCATCCTGAATAATTTCTAATTCTTCATTGAGCGGATGATTATTGATGTTGTAATCTAATGTTGCTTTCCTGAGGTTTTCTCTTACCTTTACTGGTTTACCTATTCTTATGGCGTTAATGCCTAATTCTAATAATCCTTGGAGTAAATTATCTACAGCGACATTCGATTCTGCGGTAGCGAGGATCTGAGTGGAGTTTTTTGAAGTGAGTTCATGCAATAATCTGACTGCTGTGTATGTTTTTCCAGTACCAGGTGGTCCTTGAATAAGATTCAGTCTTTCAGACTTAGCCTCATCTATTACACTTTGTTGACTTTTGTTTAATGTATGCTTCAATTTGGTTTTATGGAGTGACTTGGGTTTTGTAATTTCAGGACTTTGTTTTGCCGAATACGGCAAGTCGTGGACTTGGTTCAGCAATAAATCTCTCAGCGTTGTACCTTGGTCGCCTTCAGATGAGTGAAAGCGAAGCAGCGCATCCTTCATTCGATCATGAGCTACTCTATTTGCACTTCTATCCAAGCGCCAATTTCCTTTACGTATGTCATTTGGAGCCTCGCTGACAACAATTCGAATCCGTTTGCTATTACGGTCTAAAACGATGCCCTCATGGACTTTCTCTTTCCAAGGCTGGCTTCGTGAAATAACGACCATGTCGCCATGGGAAAATTGATGAAAAGGTAATTTTACACCTTTTTCCTCTGAAAAAGATAGTATGTGTTCACCAAAAAACAATCCATTTTTCCTCCCTCTAAGACCAAAAAGTGTAATTCCTGCTTCCTTCAGTTGTTTTTTTGTCCAATTTTTCCACCGGAATTCAAGTGCTGATGTTTCTTCATTCAATTCATTTGCAATAAGTTTGAGGAATTTCTCTAGATGTTGTTGGGTTTGAGAGTAAGGTTGAATTTGAGATGAAGGAGCACTATTCAGGGAATTAAACCTCCGAATAGTACCCTTTTCGGACATGGTTATGCCAGAAGGTTCACGTATAGCATTCTGCCTATGGACGCGAACAAGGCAGTATTAAACACAAGAGGCATTAGCAGGATATGATGGGCCGCTTCTTTGGACGAAAGACCAAGGACAAAAATGAGGATGAAAATATATGCCCGTATTGTTCACATCAGAATGAATTGGAAGCCACGGTTTGCAAATTATGCTATTATGAGTTAGGAAAAAACTCAAGAGAACAAGGAGAAACTGTTGATGATGGTGCTGCAAGTGGCATATTTGCTGAATTAATGAGCGAGGATGATGATTCCACTTGGAAAGATGTAGACGCTGTCGAAGTAAAACTAAATCTTGATGAAATAAATATCGAGGTTGAACAATACCAAGATACATCCACAGATGGGGATGAGGCAGAAGCAATTTCTTTGACATCTTCGACATCAGGCCCAACAACCTCTGAAACTGTGGCGCACAAGGAAGCTGAAGAAATTGAATTGGAATTAAGCGATGCTCCAAGCAATGTCGAAAAATTTGAGGTAAATCATACCGACATCTCGAGTCAGGTTGCAGAACCTGTCAGGGTAAAGGCTGGTAACTTAGTGATGAATGAAGACCAAGAATATACTGAATCGGAGCCTTTGTCAAATCCTAATGCCTTACCAGAACTTCCCGAAATTGTTGAAGATACAACGCCAAATGATGATGCAGGGGTTGACCAAGAGGCATCAACACCATCTTTGCCCGAAGATTTTGAAATAGATGTGATTGAAAAGAAGATGACAAATGGAAGAATATGGCCTTGGCCAGCCGAGGATGATTGGGATTCTAGAAAGGTATACCTCGAAGTTGTTGCAGCTCTTGATGCAACAAAATCTGGTAAATTGAAAGAGGCTGAGCAAATCATAGACCGGCTTGGCCCCCATTTATCTGAGGATTTATCCATGATGTACCACATTGGAATTGTTCTACAAGCAATTGGAAGAACCGAAGTGGTGGCAAAGATGTTGCAACATGCACAACAAGCAGACCCAGATAATCAACATGTGAAGACTGCTGTTACTCATTTATTGAAGTGATGCGAATGACCACAACTCCCGAAATCAGCATTGATGAGGAATTTGTGCTTAAGCCAGTTAATAGGAGAATTCTTCCGGAAGTTATCGAAGCACACAATGAAGATCCAGAAGGGACATTATCAGCACTCCCATGGCTGACTCAAATGGAGGACATCCATCGTCAGTTAGCAGATCTCCTGCTAGAACTTGAACACGAAAGAGATGAGGACAGACTCCATTTTTGGGCCATTCATCAAGGCAAAGATTCCAAATTTGTTGGCATGATAGGGCTAGGAGACGAATTGCAATTAGCAGCCAGCGCCTACAATCTAGGTTATTGGGTGAGAAGTTCTTGCCGGAGGCAAAACATTGCAAATCGTGCAGTTGATGCGGTTTTTGATTGGGTTCGAGAAAAGCAAGATCAAGCACTTATCGAGATTACAGTCCATCCTCATAATAAAGCTGGATTGTCAACATGTCAATCCATATGTGACCGGTGGCAGGGACTGTCGATTGATGGATACGTGGGTATTGATTTGAATGGAAGGACAGTTCCTCACCAGTTATACCTGATTCAACTGCGGCCGAGTGAGGGAGATTGATGAGACCATGGTTAACGGTTGATTCAGATGACCTCAGACATTTGCCTAAGTTTCAAGGACATCCGCGCCGCTCGAAACCGATTGTTCAAGAGAGATTATCTTCTACTCTTCAATTAGGTATGCAACGGTTTTCACAATGGTTGGACACTCACAATTTTCCTGTTACAATGTTCGTAATAGCCGATCAACTCGAAGACGCAATCTTCTCAATTTGGCTCAAGGAGCAAATCAAAAAACACCCACATCTAACGATTGGATGTCATGGTTTTTCGCATCGATCTTGGTCTGCTTGGAAACCAGATCCGGCACTCTTTTCATCTCAATTGGAGCTTGCTTCAATGAAGCTGAGAGATTTCGCAGGGCAAGCATGGAGACCATATTTCAGAGCACCGGCAGGCTATGTTGCATCATGGATGGCGCCGGTTATCGCAGAACATGGATACACAATAGACAGTTCAGTCAACCAAAGTTGGTTGGTAAACAATAAATTTGGAAAGGGGGAAAATTGGAAAAAGGTCTTGCAATCCCTTGAAAATGAGGGCTTAGAAGTCAGACCATGGCTTTGCAGATTTGGTCTTCCAACTTGCGGCCCCGCCCTCACTCTTCCAGTGCTTCGCACGATTGCCAGAGCAACATGGAAGAAATTAGACAGACCTGTTCAAGCAAAAGATGCTGAAGTAACGGTTTATTGGCATATTCTTGACCATGCAAGAAAACAAGGCCATTGGCTACCTCCAATCCCTGTTGATTTATGGCAAACCAAAACGATTGATTCAAGACAGGAGAGCAAGCAGCCTGTCTCAAGGAGGCTGGTGCCATGACATCTGAGGGTGTAGAAAATCCACCTGATTTGGACCCACTTGAAGTCGTTGAGTGGCAAGACTCGATTGAAGCTGTGATTCGAGAGTATGGTGAAAAAAGAGCGCATCAACTTCTCTATCACACGAGCCAGAGAGCCCAAGAACTTGGAGCAAATGTGGATGTAGTTTCATCTCCTTATCGAAATACGATTCCAGTAGATTCCCAATCAGGTTATCCTGGAGATTTAGCATTAGAAAAAGAAATCCACAAGGTGAACCAGTGGAATGCGATGATGATGGTCACAAAAGCCAACAAGAATTTTGATGGCATTGGCGGACATATCTCTACTTATGCCTCTGTAAGTCACCTGTGGGAAGTTGGATTTAATCATTTTTTCAAAGGAAAACATGGTGATGGATTTGGTGATCACGTCTACTGGCAAGGTCATGCAAGTCCTGGAATTTATGCTCGGGCCTTTCTTGAAGGTCGATTGAGTGAAGAACAATTACTTTCATTTCGTCAAGAAACAGGCGGAAAAGGCCTCTCATCATATCCACATCCACGCCTTATGCCCACTTTTTGGGAATATCCGACGGTTTCCATGGGATTAGGAACCTTGACTGCGATTCATCAAGCCAGATTCAACAGATATTTGTCACAAAGAGGCTTGATTGAAGCAGATGATGCACACATTTGGTACACCATGGGTGATGGGGAATCGGATGAGCCAGAATCTCTCTCATCGCTTTCACTCGCGGCAAGGGAAGGTTTGGACAATATCACAATCATTCTCAATTGTAATCTACAACGTTTGGATGGTCCGGTGCGAGGTAATGCAAAAATCATTCAAGAATTAGAAGGAAGATTCCGTGGTGCGGGATGGAATGTCATCAAATTAATTTGGGGATCAAGTTGGGATGAGTTATTTGCACGGGATGACAAAGGCATTTTGTCGCAACGTCTTGAAAATCTCGTAGATGGTGATGAGCAACGTATATTCACAGCAGATGGAGAGACAATCCGCAAAGATTTGTTTCATTCTCCTGAACTACAAGCCATGGTCAGTCATCTCACAGACAAGCAATTGGAATCATTGTGCGCAGATGTTGGTGGCCATGATTTTGTCAAAATATATTCAGCCTTTGAAGCGGCGAAATCTCACAAGGGTCAACCGACCGTTATCTTGGCTCGAACTGTAAAAGGATGGGGCCTTGGCGATGCTTTTGCAGGAAAAAACACCACACATCAAAAGAAAAAAGCAGAATCGGCGAGTCTTGAGTTTATTCGAGACAGAATGGGTCTCTCATTCACGAATGAAGAACTCGACCAATTGCCTTTTGTTCAACCCTCTAAGGTTCCTGAAATGGTGACTTACGCGAAAGCCAGAAGAGAACAACTTCATGGGCCATGTCCCGAAAGATTGGTAAAATTCCAACCTCTTGAGTTACCAGATAGTTCAGTATATTCCGAGTTTGACCAAGGTACCAAAGGGTCTACAGAAGTTTCAACCACGATGGTCTTTGTTCGTTTGTTACGTAGTCTCATGAAATCAAAATCAATTGGTTCTCGGATTGTCCCACTTATTCCTGATGAAGCGAGAACCTTTGGGATGGATCCATTATTTGCTGAATTTGGTATTTATCATCCTGAAGGACAGTTGTACAAACCAGTTGACCACAAAGTATTGATGAAATACAAAGAAAGCGAAAAAGGACAAATTCTCGAAGAGGGCATCAACGAAGCTGGAGCCATGGCCTCATTCATTGCAAGTGCAACTTCTTATGCCAATCAGTCATGCCCGACCATACCTTTCTACACCTTTTATTCCATGTTTGGTTTTCAAAGGGTTGGCGATCTCATTTGGTCGGCTGCTGACAGTCGAGCAAGAGGATTTCTCATCGGTGCAACTTCTGGACGTACCACCCTTAACGGAGAAGGTTTGCAACACCAAGACGGTCACTCACTCTTAATTGCCCATACCAATCCTGCCGTGAAGGCCTGGGATCCTGCATTTGCTTACGAATTATCAACCATCATTGAACACGGCATCAAGGAGATGTATCATGAAAACAAAGATGTGTTGCACTATATTGCAGTGTACAACGAAAATTATCCGATGCCAAAGAAACCTGAGGGTGTTGATGAAGGCATCATCAAAGGTTTGTATCTTCTTCGGCAAGCACCTCAAGGAGAAGGCCCAGTGGTACGATTAATCGGGTCCGGTCCAATTATGCTACAAGTATTAGCTGCCGTTGAGATGCTCGAAGATCTTGGGGTTCGTTCAGAAATTTGGTCAGCAACCTCCTATGGAGAATTAAGGCGAGAGGCAGCGGAAATGACTCGCTGGAACAGACACAATCCTGACCAAAAGCCTCGAATCAGTTGGGTTGAGCAAATGTTAGGCAACCACTCCCTTCCAACCATTGCCGTAAGTGATAATATTGCCGCTGTGCCTGATTTAATCCGGCCTTGGGTGGATGACCAATTTGTTTCATTGGGTACAGATGGCTTTGGACGCTCAGACTTAAGAGAAAACCTTCGGAGCCATTTCGAAATAGACGCCAAACACATTACATTAAATGCGCTCTCTCTACTTGTTAAAAACGGAGACATAGAGAAGGAAACCTTTTCCAAATTCAAACAAAGCCTACTATGACGGGATGCATAGGTCAGAAAACCCCATTAAATGCTCCAAGACATTGATGAAGATAGAGCACAAGGATGTGTTGAGATGAAAATTTTTGGTTTTACTTTCTTCGTTTGTTTTCTCTTGACAGGATGCACGACTCCTATTGATTCAGCACAGACCATTATTCCAGAACCAATTGGTGATATGCCATCTTTTCCAGATTTTAACTTCGTAGATGAGAACAACACTACGCACAATTCATCAATGTATGCAGGTATACCTTTTGTTGCATATTTTTCTGCATCGTGGTGCACGCATTGCAAACCGACGCTTGAAGCTTTAGATGATACCGTTCCTGTTGGGCATTTATTGGTATTCAACAAAGAATCACGGGAAGAATACAGCAACATGACTGAATGGAAGGAGAGTATGGAATCGGAACTAAATCGAACCCTTAACCATCCTTTTATGCATGCTCCAGACTTTGCATTATCATTGAATGTTCAATCTATTCCATCCATGTTTTTTGTTAATGCTGATGGTGAAATTACCCATCATCAAGAAGGACTGAAGAATCAAAGCATCATCGAAACGTATTGGAATCCTTTGGTTTCGAATGATGGACAATAATTTCATGACATTCGCTGTGGCAATGATGCAAATAGAGATTCAGTACTTGAAGAGTATAAGGTAAATCAATGCAATGACCAAGATAGCCAATATTATTCCAGCAATCATGACCATTGCATACATGCCAATGCCAAAATACATCGCTGCTGCCTGGAGTGCATTTGCAACTTTAGAATCCGAAAAGTTTTCCTGATTTTCTCCGCTAGGGGAAGTGGGCTTCTGACTGACTTGCATAACACCATCAGCGTTGACAAAAAATACCTCATTCTCAGGTTTTTCACGCATGCTGTAGCCCGTAGATGTCAATAACATGGATCCAGGAATCATCAGGCAACAAGAATAAAACAGGCGCTTAGTTGTTGTAGTTTCCCACAAAAATTCATCAGAATCACAAGTCCAAGTTTCTTCTCCATCGACAATAATGGTTGTACGGTCTTCTTCTGAGCACATTGCATCTGTGGTAAATGCTGAGAAGAATACAATAATAGCAACTAAGCCAAGAACCAATCCACTAATTGAAACGGCGAGAGAAATTTGGTTTTGTGTCATTGTAAATCCAGGAGACTGTTGCTTTTTCGCAAGAGCATTATCGATTTTTGTTGAACAAGTTGGACATATAATCGAACCTTCAAATGAGGCTGGAACTTTAAGACGAGACCGGCAATTAGGGCAGTCAAATTCCACATTATCTTCTGTGCTTTCATTTGTGCTTGGAGTTTCATGTTCGACCAATCTCTGGATTAATTCACTTTTATTTCCAGATCTTACCAGCCCTCTTTCTTTCAGTGCTTCCTTTAATTCAGCCACAGTCATTTCTTCAAATTGCGTGGGCACGAATTTCCCATGTCGTTCAGATACACAAGTTTTTTTGGATTTTGAGCAAATATCCTACCTCATTCATTCCTCAGAATCATTTTTCATGGCTTTTGTTTTCAAACCGGATGCGCAAGAATACCGTTGAGCCATCTCCTGTTTGGAGGACTTAAAGGGATGACTCAACGGTATAATTGACTCAAAAGATTTCAAATTGATTTTATCCAATCCTTGCTTTCATCTCGTTGAGCATATCTGTTGGTAATGGCACATAGCCTACTTCTGCCACATGGTTCATTCCTTCTTCAGAGAATCCATATTCGAAAAAGTCTCGAACTAAATCCCAGTTATCATTATTCACATTCATGTAGATGTATCTTGACAAAGGAGCATAGCTTCCATCCGCAACCGTGCTTGATTCTGGAGTTACTGCATTACCAGCATCTTGAACACCATGCGTGTCATTATTGGCAATCGCAGCAACAGATAGTTCATTGGCATTTTCTTCATAATACGCAAAGCCGAAGTATCCGATTGCGTACTCGTCACCGGTTAATCCGTTTACGATTTGGTTATCGTCGGCTGAATTTTGGTATCCTCGATCTGAATCAAATCCTTCCGAAACAGGGTCTGCATCTGCAAAGCATTTCTTACAAAA
>NZKX01000010.1 GCA_002694025.1 Fidelibacterota bacterium
TGTTTACAAGATCTACAATGCCGCCAATAGGATCAAAACCCGTGGAATAAATAATGTTTACAAAAACAAACAATACAATAAGTGCTTTGATCACACCTACTACACCTGACGCTGCGTTTTGTACGGTTGAAGTTACATCAGCCATGCCGATACCTCCTTGGTTTGGTTTCTTGGTTAGTAATTTTACCTAATATAAAAATACTAATTGCGAAAAATAATTAACACCTGTAAAACACCATATTGTATTTTTAAACGTTTATCTTATTTTTCAACAGAATTTACTAAAAATGTTGATATCAACAATATCTATATTTATAAATTCCTTTCAATGTATAAAACATGTTTTAATACTGTATCATAAACTCTCTTTGGTGAAATTGATTCTATACATAATTTGCATAGTCTCCAGTGTTTTCGATTATGGTCGCATTGCTTGTCAGGCTTAATAACTTTACCATATTCGTTTTTTGGCTTTGTTAAATCAGGATTTTGTGATCCATATATTGTAATAACAGGTATGCCAACGTAACTGGCTAAGTGCCCAGCCATTGAATCAGTCGCAATAAGGCATTTTTGATTGCTTATATACTTATAAAAGCTGACCAAACTACCTTCAAAATATTCTATATCTAATTTTTTCATTTTTAAATTTGATATAAGATCTGAAAAATCTTTAGTCACAACAATACTGACTTTAAATCTTCTAATTAGTAAACTGACTAACTCTTCCCAATAAGTATCAGACCAAGATCTCATCAAATCTGATGCTCCGGGATGAATAACAATAAAGCCATTCAAAGCTGAATGATACTTGTTTTTTTCTCTTTTTATTCTACAATCAAATTCTTTAATTAGTTTGGACGCTCTTGAATACTGATGATCATTTTGATTCATAGTATAAACATTGGTGAAAAAATAATCCCCGCCTGTTGCATTATAACCGAAACTAAGTTTTGGATGTGTATTCCATAAAAACCATGAGTTTCTTAAATCTCCTTTGAAATCAATCGCTAAATCAATATCCAGTGATTGTAAAGTTTTTGAAAAGTTTCTGATTTTACACCATTCCAGGAAAGACCAACTCCAATTTGTCCAAGGAACTGAAATACCATAAACTTTATCAGCTAGTTTTAATTCTTCGGCAAGCTCTTTGGAAGATTCATTGCAGATCAGAACGATATCTGCATTTGGGAATTTTGATTTAATTGACCGTAAAATAGGTGCAATAATAATTACATCTCCTATTCTGTGATATTCTGTAACAAGGATAGTTTTAATATTAATTAATTTTAGATTATATTTTTTTCTGAAGAGATTTAAAAACTTGAAGTACGGGGCAATTATCATACTAAATAATTTTCCCCAAAAAATATAGTTTGATTTATAGACCATCGATCTAAGTTTTTAGACCTAATAGTTTATAAAATTTATATAACTCGTCTGCAACTTTACTTATGTCATGATATTTATTTACCCAACGCCTCCCTTCAGCGCCCTTAAGCAATATACGATCATTATCTCTTATTAGTGTTCTTAGTTTAGCTTCCAAAGATTTTTCATTTATATTAATAAACGGATGATCACTAATAAAACTTTCATATGATTTATTCATTTCTGTAAGTGTACAAATCCCCATTGAGAGAGATTCAATAGAATTCATACCATATCCCCAACCTCCTCTATCTCCTACTTGATCAATAAAAATATCTAGTTTACTTTTTCGTTTTAAGGCTGTCTCATTTGTAACATTTTCTATTAAATCAAATTCTATTTTTCCTTCGAGCTTTAGTTTTTCACATATTCTAATTATATGGTCTGAACCTTTATAGAAACGATTAGTTGGAGCATGCCCTACTCGAAGAGTATTATTTAAATTTTTTTCTCCATTAAACCTTGAAGTTTCAAAAGGTAAGAAAAGATATTTAATATTAGGGTGCTTATCTAACAAATCTAGTTCATTTGTTAGATTGAGATCCGATGCCTTATTAATAAATGGCATAACACCTCGACTCCTTAAATCTTCACCGTGATAGTGGCATATAATTTTTTTATTCTTCTTTTTAATTTTTTTTACAAAATTTTCATCCTTTAGAAAATCTATTCCGCTTTCAAAGTGATAGATGTCAAAATTATCTAGTCTATATTCTTTGACTGCTTTATAAATTATTGGTCTCCATAACATATCTTTTATCTCAAAAAAAACATTGTCAACAAAACCTTCTGGCTTCCAAACGGGAGGACATCCCTTTTTCTTTTTAAAATATCCATCTCTGCCTCTATATAATTTGTATATTTTATTTCTTAAATTATTCATCAAAGGATTAGTAAAGTTAAAAGGAAGATTTAAACAAATATCGTCTTTAAATTTTTTTGGAGATTTGAAAAAAGTTATTGTCCTGCACTCATTACCTCTTCTCTCATGCTCCTTTTTCCACAAGGTTAATGTACCAACTGTATTTTCCGGAGATATATACAAAATTTTCATAAAAGATTAACTTCCGGATACTCTAGCTTTTCCCATGGAATGGATATAGACTCTTTTCCAGTTTCATCAGTAGGATTTAAGATTGCTTTACATATTTTATTTTTAAAGATAATTTCATGCGGTTTGGATCTATTTATATAAAAAGTAAGTCCGCTTAAATGAAAANTTGTTACTGNTTTTTTCCCGACTGGAGAANACATTGTATCATTTATAANTATCATTACTTTATTTTTAAGNTCTTGAACTTCAAAAGTGATGTNNTTTGATACTTCCCAATATTTTANTATTCTNGATGTTGTCCCCATAAGTATTTCTTTACGNTTTACCATNTTTTTTAGATTAGTTAAATANCGNTTCAACTTTANGGGAATTTTGNNGGANAGATTCTCATTAAAATGCGTATACAATATCATTATTCCCTGATTTTTTATTAATCTTTTAAGATTTCGAGTCTTTATCTGCTCAACGAACTCATAAAAGTCTAGCTCTCCGGCTCGACCCCAAGGATTAATAAAACGTATAAATTCCCATGTTTTATTTCCATCTCTTAAAAGTAAAGGATTTATTAAGTTGTTATCATAATTGTAAATAGGATTTTCTACATGCTTATATTTTGTTTTTCTCATAAGCTTTTGAATAAAGAGCTTTGACAGAATTGAAAAGTTCTTTCTACCGTTTTGGCCGATAACATGTGTTGCTTTTCCAGTCCATATAAATTCAATCCCGGAGTCATGAAATAAATCTGTGTGATAACAGGGGTGGGTTGGGTCATCACCATACATGTTGGGATAATCTCCAATTTTTTGATAGTTTAGATTTATTCCATGATTTACCCAAACAGGAATATTAAAATTGTATTTGGCTAAAACTTCAACTCCTCTTTCTGCATAATTTCTTTTAAATCCTCCTTGATCAAAGTTTCCCCAAGAATGCAGGGTATCAATATGTTTAGACTCTAAATAAGATCTAATTATTGGCGCAAAAGCAGTTTCTTTTTCAGTTATCCCTTCAAAATAAGAAAGTTGTTTCGAATTAGACCCATTAAAGAACCAAAAACTATTGCCCACTTCCAATCCAAGACCAAATCCGTATTTAGTCTTTTTATCACTATTAAGAAAGTCCATAAATTGTACAAAAGATTCTAATGATGAAGCATTGTCAATATCACTCGAAATAGACAATGCACATTTATAAGGGTAGGGAAACTTCCTTATTTTAACAGTCATTCTATATTTTTTATAAATTTTGCAGGATTTCCTGCGAAAACTGTGTTAGGAGGAACTTCGCATGTTACAACACTCCCTGCCCCAATCGATGAACCATCACCTATTTTTGCACCTGGTAAAATAATGGCATGAGCGCCTATCCTCACATTACTTCCAATATATACACTTTCTGCATGACCTGAATGTGGCTTATGAGGTTCTTGTTTTGAATATGAGAAAGCTTCTGTTGTTATAAAAACAAATGGCCCTATCATTGTGTTTTCTCCGACAAAGATTTTAGAATCTTTTCCGGCATATATATGCGCTCCAAAACCTATGGAGGTGTTTTTTTTAAAAAAAATATTTTCTGGGTGATTCCCAAATCTTACAGTAGGATTAACATCTAAGTTATGATGGCTTCCTAAATTAGCTTTGGCCCAAACATTACCAGTTAGAAAGGAGGCTATTAGTAGATAAAACTGTTTCCAAAAATAAAATGAAAAAATAGCCTGCATTTTTTTCAACTTTTTCATTGTAGTACCCTCCATTTTGATAAATCTTTTTTTATTATTTGAGATAATAGATTAATGTCATAACCAAAAAATTTATCCATTTTTAAAAGAAAGTTCTGTGGTAATTTATCAAGTGGTTGCTCTTTAACATTTAACTTATGGATTTTACTCGCCACATTGAATCTAGTTCTTACATTAAGCTTTTTTTTAATAGAAGATGCATAATTCGTTAACTTGGTAAGAGTTTCATTTTTTATCCTTTGAGATTTATTATATAAAGGAAAACTGATAGGTACTTCTTTTTTTAATTTTAAAAATTTCAGAACTTTATTGTATTCAAGTTTTGTAGAGTTTTTAAATTCATCGTACATGATGAAATGTATGTTTTCCGGCGAAATGTGAGATATAACTCTTTCAATTTGTTGCCCTATTTTTGCAATATCACCATATAGGATCAGTTGTTGGTCAATACAACCTTTAGGAATTTTTTTCCCTGCTTTTCTGTTTTCTTCTAAAAGCCACGCTTTTTGAAAATTAGTTTCCGTTTCTCCAAAAACTTTTAATGCTACTTGATGAAAAGATTGAGCGATCTCAATGGGGTTTCTAACCATAACAATAAATTTTGAATCTTTATCGTAATCATATATGTTTTCTACAGCAACCTTTGAAAAAAGATACAATGTAGAAGACTCTCCAACAGCTTTAGTTTTTTTGTCACCATGGGAAAAACAACTTAAATATTCTTGCTTATTTCGGATACCACCATTTTCAATATCTGTACTGAAATAATGTGGTTCTTTTGGTATAGACATAGTTATTTGCGAATGAGTACTCAAGTAATTATGAAGAGAGGTTGTTCCGCATTTGGGAGCACCTATTATAAAGAAAGTGGGTTTTAATAAAGCCATAATTGTTAAGAAATGATTTTATTTAAACTTTCCATATTTATTATTTTAAAGTGAATTATTGTCGCAATATAAATAAACATCATTATTATATTAATTATAGAAGAGTCTTCATAAGCTGAAAAACCTATGTAACTAAAAATTAATAATAAAAATATAATAGATAAATTTTTTAACTCAAGTTTGACTGATATCAAGTATCTATTTATAAAGAACATTAATGAAGCCATAAGCCCAAAAGATATACACGTTGCATATGCAGCTCCTATGGCTCCATAGAATGGAATAAAATAAAAGCATAGTCCAATATTGGAAATCGCTCCAAAAAGCCTTGTCCATGCTGCATACCTTGGCCGGTTTTTCAGAAAAACTCCTGGAGTTTGAAGATGGTAAAATCCATAAAAAAAATACCCCAAACCTATCCATGGGACAATATGTAGAGATTCAAAAAATTCAGCTCCAAAAAAAGTTATACCAAACAAACTAGTCTTCATTAAATCATCTGCCCAAAAAAGCAACAATAACCAAATAAAACCAAGTATGGCCAAAACAATACTATTTATTCTTGGGTAAATTTTACTTTGATAATTAAAATTTTTCTCTAGAAAGTAGGGCTGCCACCCCATGTTGAAACCATTTACAACTAGAAGCATTAAAACTCCTATTTTATAGCCTGCATTATAAATACCTACAGTTTCAAGGTTTGTTAAATTCTTCAATATATACCTATCTGCGACTTCCATTGCCATAGCAAACAGACCTGCTGGAAGAAATGGTAAGGCAAAAGATATAAGAGCTTTCCATTTAGCAATAGATAAACTAGAAAATTCAAATCTTTGATAAATAAAGGGAAGAACTAAAATAAATATTGTTGATGAGGCAATTAAATTACTTACAAAAATACTCCCAATGTTCATTTTTAAAGCGATAATAAAAACCAAATTACATATCAGAGTAATCCCTACATTCAAAAAGCTAAGGAATATAAAGAGTCGTGGACGATTTTCTGCTCTTAAAGCAAGCATTGGGATGGACCATATAGTATCAAAAAAAATTATCATCCCCATTATTGCAACATATGAAGGGTTTGAAACTCCAAAAAAAATAAGGGATAGACTTTCTCTGAAAAGATAAAATAGTATCAAGAAAGGGACACCCGATATAAAAAGAGAAAAGGTAACGTTTGTCATAATGATGATACGGTCTTTTTTTTCTGCGGGTACATAGTTTTTCAAAAAAGCTGCGCCCATTCCGTAGCGTACTACTATATTTATTAGAGGTACAAATGTATAAAAAAGAGCTACTATGCCATATTCTTTTGGGGTAAAATGATTTGTATAAAGTGGCAAGAGTAAAAAAGTTACTACCCGGGTTATAATATGGCCAAAACCATATATAAGAGATTGTTTTCCCAAGAGCTTTATAGACATTTTAATAATCTAGATTTAATTCAATTGTATCTCTAAATATGCCACTTGCACCAAAATTCTCTTTAAACCTGCCTAGACCCATATTTGGTTCTCCGTTAATCGTAAAAATACCAAAATCAAAAATCTGAAACTTAAATTTTATAGCCCATTCAAAAATATGATAAAAAAGCAGGTTAACAGCTCTTAGTTCGGAAAAGCGTTCATCATGACTAATATAAAAAGCCAGTAGCACCCGCTGATTAATTTGGAATGTTACCACTCCTGCAATCATTTGTTCATCTAAAAAGGCAGAAAATAATTTAATTTTTTTGGGGAACAAGTTAAAAAGTTGTTTCAGCTCTCCAAGTGTATGAGTCGGACTAACTCCATGCCGTATTTCTAGATTGTTTTTTAGAATTGTGTAAAAAGCTTCAATATCTTTCGACTCCTTAACTATTATATTCTTTTCTATAGCTTTTCTCACGGCTCTTAAATGCGAAGGGCGAAATTTCTTTTTTGTTTTTTCAATTGTTTTTTCTAAAAATAATATACTTGTAATCTCTCTCTTAGAATATTTAAAACCATGCTTAAAAAAGCTATATTCCATATAATTTGACAGTCTTCTTTGATATAGATTCGGAGGTAAGTTTATTTTAATAGATTGGAACTTTTTCCCTTTGGCATATTTAATTAGCTGCTCTCCAAGGCAAAGGGCATCTGCAATAGAAAGATTTTCGGGTAAACTGAAAGATCCAACCGTCGCTCCTGGATGAGAAAATAATATTTTCTTCCCATCAATAATTTGTTCAACTGCAGGAAATAAAGAAAACAGCTTACCTTTTTTCCTTACTAATATACTATGATCATTAAACCTGCTATTAGGATGGTAGTTAAGAAAAGATCTTAAATGAAAAAGAGTTCCATTATTTGTTTTTGGCACAAAAAAGTCCCAAATTTTTTCTTCAAACGGTCGAAAACGTGAAAGTTCCAATATTCTACTTCTTTTTAGAGAAAAATTAACATTTTCATTTGTTAAATTTAAGTTATAGTTATTTGATGATGTCTGAACTAGATTTTAATTTGAATATATAATTTAAAGGATAAAAAATTGAATACTGCTATTGAAAATCTGGTCGCCCGAGAAATTCTAGACTCAAGGGGAAATCCCACTGTTGAGGTTGACATAACAACAAAATCTGGTACTTTTGCACGAGCTTCCGTTCCATCAGGAGCATCAACAGGCGAATATGAGGCAATTGAGCTAAGAGATAAAAATAAAAGAAGATATCTTGGGAAAGGCGTCAAAAACGTGGTAAATAATATAAATACAATAATTGCTTCTAAGTTGAAGGGATTTGATGTTACCAAGCAAAAAGAAGCAGATAAATTATTAATTGAAATTGATGGAACTGAAAACAAGTCACAATTAGGAGCGAATGCTATTTTAGGCACTTCTATGGCCATTGCACATGCCGGGGCAAAAGAATCGGGAATGCAACTTTTCCAATATTTAAATGATCATAATCAGAAATTGCTACCAGTTCCAATGATGAATATTTTAAATGGCGGGAGCCATGCTGATAATTCTGTTGATATTCAAGAATTTATGGTAATGCCTTTTGGGGCAAATTCGTTTTCTGAATCCTTGCAGATGGGGACAGAAATTTTTCACTATCTTAAAACAGTATTAAAGAAAAAAGGAATGGCTACTTCTGTTGGAGATGAAGGTGGTTTTGCCCCAAACCTTAGATCTAATGAAGAAGCAGTTGAAGTAATACTTGAGGCAATTGAAAAGGCAGGTTTAAAACCGGCTTCGGATATTTATATTGCTTTAGATGTAGCTGCAAGCGAACTATTCAAAGATAATAAATACAATCTTTATTCAGAAAATAAAAAATTGGATTCTGATGATATGGTAGAATTTCTTGGCAATTTAATTAAGAAATACCCCATTATATCTATAGAAGATGGTTTAGATGAAAATGATTGGGAAGGCTGGGCTTATTTAAATGATAGGTTTGGTGAGAAAGTTCAAATTGTGGGTGATGATTTAACTGTAACAAATATAAAAAGATTAGATCGCGCAATAAATGAAAAAAGCATGAATGCCATTCTAATAAAGTTAAATCAAATTGGAACGGTTACCGAAACTATCGATACTGTTAATAAGGCTCGATCAGCAGGATACGCCGCAATAATATCTCACAGGTCAGGTGAAACAGAAGATACTACCATAGCAGATTTGTCAGTTGCAATGGGAATGGGGCAAATTAAAACAGGATCAGCATCAAGAACGGATAGAGTCTGCAAATATAATCAATTATTACGGATTGAAGAAATACTTGGAGATAAGGCTGGTTTTGCCAATATAAATAGTCTAGGGCATGTTAAAAATGGCTAGGTTTCAAAAAATGAAAAGAAAAAGCCAGAAGAAAATTCTCCAAAAACAAATTGATGAAACTCAAAAAAAACTTGTTCGAGCCTCGCTTGGATTGATTGGATTATTAATGTTTTTAACCTTTATTTTTGGCGATCATGGATTATTACAGCTGTATAAATTGAAAAAAGAAAAAAACAAAATTCAAAAACACATTAGTAACATCAGAGAAGAAAAAGAGGAGCTTGTCTTAGAAAAACATCGTCTAGAAAATGATATGGAGTACATCGAAAAACTAGCTAGAGAAAAATATCGGATGGCGAAACCAGGCGAAAAAGTTTTTAAAGTTATAAAAGATATTAAGAAAGAGAAAAAGAATGATCCTTGAATTTTAAGATGTTTCTTCTCGTTTGACCCCCTTTTTTCTCTTTTTTTTGCTGCTTAATGACTCTATTAAATCTTTTTCATCAGTCTTAATTTTATTTCTAGCGAAAGCATCTAAATAAATTTCTACTCTACGATTGTATTCCCTTAATCGGTCTTTTTCTTTTCTTGTTTTTTTACTTTTAATTGTTTCTACAGATATAATTGGACGATAGGGTCCGTAACCTAAGGCAGAAAAATATTCATAATCTATGGAGGCAAATTTATTCAGCTGCTTAACAACATTTAAAGATCGATCAGAAGACAACTCAAAGTTGCTTTCATATTTTGTTCTTCTTTCTTTTGGTATAGGCGCATCATCCGTATGACCTTCACAGCGAATTTCAATAGCTAACTCTTGGCCACGATTACTAAGTTCTGACATTAAAATAAAATTTTCATCTGAACTATCAGGAATAGAAGTAAGGTCAATCTTCATAAGGTCTGTTTCTTTAATTAAGCTTCCTATNTGAGCTATTTTTGGAAGATATTCAGAGGATATATTAGGACTTAATTGTTCAAATAATTTTCCTCTTATGGTAANTCTCACCCCTTTAGAAACTCTTTCTACATCGATNTTTTTATCATCAAGNTCTGCTACCATCTGCTCATANGCGTTATCTAATAATTTTTGTATCTGAAGATCAATTTGTTTTTCGGCTTCGCTTAAAATAACCATGAGCAAAACAAAAAAAGTAAGTAATAAAGTAACCATGTCAGCATATGTAATAGCCCAAGCTTGGGTATTCTTCTTTGGTTTAGCCATATGATTATTTTTTAGTTATTACAATATTATAAATATTTGCACAATTTAATCAGAATTTTTACTTTTAATGGTTTTGCTCTTTAATTCTTTGGGAACGAAATTCATTAGTTTTTCTTTAATTAGAATAGGATGTTCTTTAGCGTGAAGCATAAGAATCCCCTGGGCAACAATTTCCTTATGCCTTAATTCATTTATTGATCTACGCTCAAGTTTAGCCGCGATTGGTAGAAAGATTAAATTTGCAAGTATGACTCCATACAACGTTGTAACAAGAGCGGTTGCCATTCCTTTTAGAAGGTTTGCAAACTGAGTTGCTGTGTCTTGTCCACCACTCGTGTCAAACCCGTTCATCATTATTATTAGACCCATTACAGTACCCATCATGCCAAATGCTGGTGCGTAGGTTCCCATGAAGGTGAATAACTCTGCTCCAGCTTCGTGTCGACTAGCAATATTATTCATTTCCATATCCATGTTTGATTGAAGCTTTTTTGCATCTCTTTCAAATGTAGCTTGTTCAAGATAATTTGAAAAGAATGGATCGTCAATTTCTCTTGCATGCTTTTCAAGAGCGAATAAGCCATCTTTTCTGCCGATAGCTGCAAGATCACACATTTTTTCTATAACCGATAAGTAATCAAAAGACAGTGATCTCACAGTGATTGCGATCACTGATGGTATAGTTTTGATACTATTAAAAGGTATTGCCACCATAGCTGCTGCTATGGTGCTACCAAGCACAATGAATGCAGCATCTGCATTTTTAATTGGTAGAAACCAGTTGAATTTCTCCCAAATACTAATTCCCTCAACTGTCTGTATGGCAATCCCAGCTCCAATAATTAAAAATCCGCTAATAATGCCTATTGGAGTACCAAGATCTTTGCTTGGGCTTTTATTTTCTGAGGCCATATCTTACTGCATTACTTTATTTTTCAAAGATATATTACATTAATTCTAGAATGAAGAATGATCTAAAGCAAAATATTAATCTTTCTTTTTACTTTTTGATATAATTTTACTGCTTTTATATAACCTTTCTTCCTCTTCGGTTGTGAGACTCTTAAAACCTTCTCTGTTTATTTTATCCAAAATAGAGTTTAAATCTTTTTCCATTTCAAGGGCATGAAATGTTTTCTTTTCTTGATTTTGAATTTTATATTCCAAAACCTTTTTGAAAATAGAAAACCACACAGTCTTAAAGCGAACCGGTCTTTTTAAATAAATATAACCTATTATCATTCCAAAAAGATGTGTTAAATGACTAATGTTCGTAGCATTATTAAATGAAGATATAAGTGCAATTGCCCCTATCCCTATCACAAACCATAAAGATCTAATTGGGATGATTCCATACAAATAAACTATTCTGTTAGGGAAAATAATACCGTAACCAAGCAAGAGACCATATATTGCCCCACTTGCTCCAACAATGGGAACCATTGATTGTAAATCAAAAAACATCGTACCCAACCCTGAACCAATACCCGTTATGAAATAAAAACGTAGAAAATTCTTTTTCCCTAAAACTCTTTCCAATTCAGATCCAAACATCCAAAGAACAAACATGTTAATTAGTACATGCCATATGTCACCATGAAAAAACATGTAAGTAAAAGGTTGCCAAATTTTCATTTCAGACCATACTAATTTTGGTACCAGACCAAAATTAGAAAAAAAAGTCATCTCAGAATTAGAGATAGTCTGTAAAATAAAAATAGCAAAATTAACAGATATTAAGGTTTTTATAGCATCTGTAAATATAGAAGGTTTGTAAGAAAGTTGCCCAGGATTCGATTGGAATTGATATCTCATTTATCTATTTACTTTAACTATTGGAAATTTAAGCATAAAATAAACTCAAAATATTCACGATAATAATTTTTTTACAACACCAAAAGATTTTACTTTAGATAATTCTTCAAAGTGGTAATCTAATAAATTCCATAAATAATTACTGATCAATTGGCCTGTTTTTTTTGATACTCTTAAATCTTGGAGTTGATTTATTTCTCCATTTAATAAAGTTGAGAGAATAATAATGCATTGTGTGTCATTTTTGATTTCAGGTAAAACCAGTCCGGGTAAATCAGGATCTTCTAAGCTAGGCTGAAACCCAAGATTATTTAATAAAGCACATTCATAAAACCAAAACAAAACTTTTGGATCAATTTTTGTATTATTATAAGCGTTTAAAACTTCTTTTAAAACCAAAAAAAGGGAGGGGTTTGGGTCATTATCTGATTGAGTTTTATCTGTTAGCTCCAGGATAGCAATTGTTAGTGATAACTTATAAAGGTCTTCTAATATCCTTGACCAATAGTGTCTAAAATTAACCTTAGAGAGAACCTGCAGTTCTCTATTTATTTTATTATTATATATTATATCTAAATAATTAAGTGGTTGAAAATAGACAGCTTTTGATGATTTAGTTCTTTTTGCTCCTTTTATGATTAGACTCACTTTACCACTACTTTTAGAAAAGCATTTTGCTATCAACGAGGATTCACCATAAGAAAAGGACTTTAATACAATTGCAGGAGTATTAATTAGCAATATGTTGTCGCCTAATACGCTTTTGCAAATATTGCTTCATACTTAGCGGGATCTCCAGACAAAATACAATTTTTGCCAATAGGGTTTTCATCAAAAGGAATGCATCTAATAGTGGCTTTAGTGTCTTCTTTAATCTTTAATTCAGTTTTGGGTGATCCGTTCCAACCACAGCGAACAAAACCGCCTGTTTCTATGATTGAACAAAACTGCTTATATGATGTTACAGAAAATGTATTACTATCCCTAAATTTTTTTGCTTGATTGAAAAGATTTCTTTGAATTTCTTCCAACAGGTTCGGAACTTTTGTTAGTGTGTCTTTCTTTGATAAAAATATTTTCTCCCCTAAATCTCTTCTAACTATTACAACTTGATCATTTTCAATGTCTCTAGGTCCTACTTCCATTCTTATAGGCACGCCCTTCATTTCCCATTCATTGAATTTGAATCCAGGTGTGTTTTTAGTCCAATCTATATGAACTCTTATATCAGATGACATTAACGATTTAATCATAGGCTCCAAGTATAATTTTATCTTTTTTTTATCATCCTCACTTTTTATAATAGGTATGATTACAATTTGAATAGGTGCAATTTTTGGAGGTAGGCGGAGTCCTTTATCATCCCCATGTGTTAAGATAATAGCTCCGACAAGCCTAGTGCTAACTCCCCAACTTGTTGCCCAGACATATTCTTCATTATTATTTTTTGTTTGAAATTTAACATCAAAGGCTTTTGCAAAATTCTGGCCAAGATTATGCGAGGTACCTGCTTGTAAAGCTCTTTTATCTCCCATCATTGCTTCTATACAATATGTTTTGTTTGCTCCAGCAAATTTTTCAGAATCTGTTTTCATTCCTGTAAAGACAGGTATTGCTAAATAGTCTTCTGCCAGTTGACGATACAACTCTAATATATCAAGTGTTTCTTTCTGGGCTTCTTCCTCTGTTTCGTGAGCAGTGTGTCCCTCTTGCCATAGGAATTCACTTGTGCGTAAAAATAAACGTGTCCTCATTTCCCATCTAACAACATTTGCCCATTGATTAATAAGTATGGGCAAGTCTCTATATGATTGAATCCACTTTTTATACATAGACCAAATAACTGTCTCTGAGGTTGGTCTTACAATTATTTCTTCATCTAATTTAGATTCAGGGTCAACGACAATTGCATTTTTTTGATCATTTTTCAATCTTGTATGAGTGATAATTGCACATTCTTTTGCAAAACCTTCTACATGTTCAGCTTCTTTAGCTAGAAAAGACTTTGGAATGAATAAAGGGAAATAAGCATTAACATGTCCAGTTTTTTTTATCATTCTATCAAGAGAATCTTTTATGTTCTCCCATAACTGAAATCCATATGGCTTTATAACCATTGTTCCTTTAACCGGCCCATAATCTGCTAACTCTGCATTTTTCACAATTTGAGTATACCATTCAGAAAAATTGGTTTTTTGTTTTGGTATTTTTTTAATCATTTTTTATTTAAAGTTAATTTGCGATAAAATTACCGTTTTGAATATAAATAGACAATTGTAGAAGTTAGGATTGATCTATTTCTTTATAGTAATTATTAATATTTTAAAAATGTAATATCCTAACGTGTTTAAACACGACTACAAAACAATACAATCCTTGAAGCACGCAAAGTACCGGAAGATATATAATAAATTTATAATTGAAGGAAAGCGCATCATCGAGAGTGCATTGTATTGTAATAAAAAACTTGGGCCCGTTTTTTGCACCGATAATTTTCTAAAGCAAAACAAGACTTGGATCAAAAAGAACTTTGGTGATAGCAAAGTAATAAAAACAATAGACACAAAACGTTTTAAGAGGGTCAGTGAAACTAAATCCCCTCAGGGCATTTTTACAGTGTGCAATATTCCCCAAAATAGCCGCCCAGACCTTTCTTTAGATAAATGGGTGTACTTAGATAAAATATCTAACCCCGGGAACATAGGTACCTTAATGCGCTCTTGTGCCTGGTTTGGAATCGATAATATTGCCTTGTCTTCTGGGTGCGTAGACCCATATAATTCAAAATCTGTTCGTTCAGCTATGGGTGCACATTTTACAGTTACAATAAATAGGAATATTAACCTAAGCTACTTTAAAAAAACCCATAGAATAATTGCAGCAAATTTAAATGGGGTCAATGCTAGTGATTATGAGTTCCCCGATAAATTTGTTTTAGTATTAGGTAATGAAGCTCATGGTATATCATACAAGAATTTAAAATATATTGAAGAAAATATTTCTGTCTTTAAAATTGGATCTGGCAACTCTNTGAATGTTTCCACTGCTGGTTCGATCCTTATGTANTTAATAATGAATAATTAAAACANTAACTATAATCCTAAANTANTCTATAAANCTTATGAAAAAAACATTANAAANAAAAACTGCTATGGTAATTGTTTTCTTATCANTTAGCTCTGCTTTTTTAGCAGGAGGGTTTATAGCATGGCTAGGTACAATATATGCTTCACCCCACCAAAAATTAATAACATTTGCGTCTTTCATTGTTGGTCAAAGCTTGATGGTCATTCCTTTAATTTGTTATTTGAAATATAAAAATTTTCCAATCCTATCATCAATTCGATTTAATACTATAAAATTTTGTACAATAAAATATGTTTCTCTATTTTCAATAGGAGTGATAATTATATCCGATGAAGTAGATAGAATCATTCAAATCTTTCTTCCAGCACCAGAATATATTGTTGATTTAAATCAATTATTAAGACCTGATTCTTTTTTGGGTGGTTGCTTATTATTTATTGCAGTTGTAATTCTGGCACCATTAGGAGAAGAGATTATTTTTCGGGGGTTCTTACAAAGAATTATTGAAAAAACATGGAAGGATATCACACGTGCAATTTTATTTACAGCATTAATATTTGCATTTATACACATGAACCCTTATTGGTTCATTCAAATTTATATTCTAGGAGTTTTCTTGGGATTCCTTGCTTGGAAAACAAACTCCATTATTGCGCCTCTTATTTTACATGGGTTAAATAATTTTATTGCACTCTTGTTATCAGTTTTAGAGTTGCAGAATACTAGTTTTTATTTATGGAATGGTCACGTATCTCCTTGGATTCTTGTCCTTGCCCTTTTGAGTTCCGTTTCTGGCTTTAGAAAGATCAATCAGTTGAACGCACATTAAAAATGAAGAAAGAATTATTTAAGCATGAAATTGTAATTTTAAAAAATACATTTTTGCGCTTGCTCAGAAGAGGTGCTAGCACAAACTTAGTTAAACTAATAAAAAAAACACATCCTGCAGATTTAGCAATTGTTTTCAGATACTTTGATGAAGACCAGCAAAAGGAAGTTTTTACATTAATGAAAAGTAATGATCAAACCCTTAAGTTTTTAACAGAACTTGATGACCTTTTCATTGCAAATCTACTCAAGAATGAGGATTTTAACCGCATAGCAAAGTTAATTCAGAACGCCTCCACAAATGACCAAGGTTATATTTTGGGTTCCCTTGATAATGATCAAGCAAAATCTGTAATTAATCAATTACAAATTGAGGAAAAGGAAGAAATCGAAGAATTAATGTCTTATCCAAATGATTCGGCAGGCACACTAATGGCAACAGATGTTTTTGCTCTTCATAAAAACATCACCTGCCAAGATGCTCTTGTAACATTACAGGATCAAAGAGATGCGGAAATGGTTTTCTATATTTATGTAACTGATGATGATAATTCTTTAGTTGGAATTGCCTCTCTTCGAACACTCGCTACAAACAATCCCAAAATAAAACTTAAAGAGATAATAGTTAAAAAAGTACATAAAGTTAGACCTGAAACCGACCAAGAAGAGGTTGCTCAATTGGTAGCACAATATAATTATTTAGCTGTACCTGTAGTTGATGCAGATAATATACTTCTTAGAATAGTAACAGTTGATGATGTTATAGATGTAATTAGAAAAGAAGCAACAGAAGACTTTTTGAAAATGGCTGGGGTCGGGAAAGATAGAGAAATTTTGTTAAAATCAAGTTGGGATAATGCAAAAATCAGAACACCTTGGCTATTAGCAAGTTGGGTTGGTGGCATCATTGCTTCTTATGTGATTGGTAATTTTGAATATGCTTGAAAACATAATTATACTTGCCTCTTTTATTCCAATAATTATCGGAATGGGAGGTAATGTAGGAACTCAATCTTCTACAATTATAGTAAGAGGTATGGCTACAGGAAGGATAAACATCGGGAACGAATTAATGATAATAATTAAAGAGCTAAAAACTGGCTTAATCTTGGGTGTCTTGTACGGCATTATGCTTGGTATTTTTGGTAGCTTTCGTTTTTTGGACACTAACCCGTTGATTGGAATTGTAGTGGGGTTGAGCATTTGCTCATCAATGATAATAGCTACTGGAGTGGGAACATTAACGACGCCAGTTTTAAGAAAGTTAGATATTGATCCTGCAATTGCTTTGGGCCCATTCGTTACAACCAATATAGATATTTTGGGTGTTCTTATCTACTTCTCAATCGCAGGATTTTTACTACAAATATAAAACGTGAGTTACATTCTTTTAATACTCACATTTATCTATTTAATTTTTATCCTTTTTATCATATCTGGGCTATTTAAACATAATGTTTTACCAGTATCTAACCTGGAAAACCTCCCCTTTGTTTCTGTAGTAATTGCAGCTCGAAACGAAGAACATAATCTACCTGAACTGCTAGATGATTTAATAAATCAAGAGTACCCAATAAACAAATTTGAAATAGTTATTGTTAACGATAGATCATATGACTCTACAGAGAAGATACTCTTTGAAGCTTCGGAAAGTTACTCCTTTATTAAATACCTAACCATTAATAGAAAATCAAAAAATATGACACCAAAAAAAAATGCAATTGACCTAGGAATTAAAAATGCAAAAGGTGAAATAATATTGGCAACTGATGCAGATTGCAGAGTTGGGTCACTTTGGGTAGCAAGCATGACATACAGTCTAATTAAAAAAGATAGCATTGTGGTAGGCTATTCTGAAATTGATGATATAAATAAAACCTTTTTTGAAAAATATCAAAAAATTGATTTTTTAGCAATCTTATCAGCAAATACTGGCGCTGCCGGTTGGAATCAATATTGGTCAGGATCGGGACAAAACTTAGCTTATTACAAGAATGACTATTTTCAAATAAATGGTTTTGAGCCGGTAAAAAATAATATTTCAGGTGATGATATGTATTTAGTACAATCTATATCTAAATTGAAAAAAGGATATATTCATCTTGATCCAAATTCACATGTAAAAACTAAAGCATTGGAATCTGTAAAAGATTTTCTTAATCAAAGAATACGATGGTCATCAAATTCTAAATCAAATTTAAAAAACACCCCTACTTTTTTTACTTTCCTATTGGTTTCTTTTCTAGAGAATTTATTTATCCTTATTTCTGTAATTTTTTTAAAAGAAGGGTATTTCATATGGGCAGTAAAAATTTTATTTGATGGTGCTGTTATTTTATTTGGGGCAAAATTGTTTGAAAAAGAATTTGATATTAACACCTATTTTTTTTGGGCAATTTTACAACCCTTTTACATTCCTCTTGTAGGATTATTAGGCTTGTTTAACAAGTTTAGCTGGAAAAAATGAAACTTTATTTAATTATATTTTTTTCAATGTACTTTTGCAAATCTCAAGATTATTCTTTGACTTTTTTTGGTTTTCACATTGGAGATATCAAACAAAGTATCTTTGAAGAAGGAAAAATTAAATATGAAGTGAAAAGTAGAGGAATAATGGATTTATTTTATCCAATAGAAAATAATTATTACGCATACTTTGATACAAAAACCTTTAATTTAAAATCTTGGGGAAAAAAAATTAAACAAGGTTCTTACAAATCATCATTAGATGCTAAGATTGATTCATTTGAAAACACCTTACAGTACAAAAATAAAGCGATTCAAATTGAAGGGGCAGTACATACTATTTTTACTATGCTTGCGATGGTTCAATTCCTACCTTTTGAAATTTTAGATACAAAATGGTATTCATACGAACACCAGGGAAGTATTGGGAAAACTAGATTACTATGGTCTGACTCCTTAATGGTTTTAGAGGGTAAAGATTCCGTTATGTGTGACCACTATCGATTAGATATCAAAATAATTGACTCCACATTTGCAATAATAGAATCAGAAGATTATTTTATGGCTAATCTACTTAATGATGATTACATAAAAGAAATTTGGGTAAAAAGAGGTAATAATAGAAAAATTGTTCAGGCAAGTTTTAAAAATGAGTGGATATCATTCATTGCAAAAGCCAATCAATAAATTGATTTTTAGTAAATTAATGCAAGTTCACCGAACAAAATTCTAATGAAAAATCAATGAAGCTATCTCCCTTTTTATTTGTCTCTATAGTACTTTCAGTATCTGCGCAAAGTTTAACAACCAATACAAAATCTATTTTTAAACATGATCTTCTTATAGGTAATTGGGCATTTGAATCAATGACCACTATTAGAAAAGCAAAAAGAGAAGAGATTATAATATTATATAAAGACAATAAAAATATTGAGACTTTACACTTTAAAGAATCAGGTTCAATCAATTACGATGTTATAAATGATGGTGTTGAAAAAAATGGTCTAGGGATTTGGTTTGCTGATGAAAGCCATCTGACAATAATAGTAGAATCTGATACAACCTATGGTACATTTGAAGTCGAAAAAAATACATTAACATTGGTAATTAGTGCAGAAGAAACGGATAAAAATTATGGGTTTAGCACGATCCTTAAGTACTCTAGGGTCCAATAGAATTAACACTGCCAAGTTATTTTACTTATTTGTTTAAGCCATGCATTTTAAAACAGTGTTCAAATTATACTATAGAAGAATCATTTTTTGGGTGTTACTGTCTGTTTTTTTTATTTTTGCCTTAAATTATGGAGCCAATAAAAAATTAATAGTTTTTATCGCTTTTATCATTAGTGTTTTTACAGAAATTTTCGTTGGTTTTGGCGCACTAATAGCATCTATCCCGTTAGTTGGACCCATGATAATAAAAATATTTACCATACCTGTTTTTTGGATCTTTAATGCTATAGGTACGTTAGTGTCTGGATTGGCAATTAAAAAAGGGTATGCTACGGAGCTTGCTAAAGGAAGGATTTTGACTCTAGCCCTTCTAATCGGAATGATCATTGGTTATATTATAGGAAACTTAATACCTCTTTGATGCAGATTTTAATATTACAAGGACCTAATATTAATTTATTAGGCTTTAAATCTTCTAAAATAGAAGAACATTTAACCTTAGGTAAACTAAATAAAGAAATAAGATTAGTTTCAAAAAATCACAATGTTGATTTGAAATTTTTACAAACACATAAAAGTTTTCAAGCGGTTAATTTTTTACAGAGAAATGGGCGTAAAGCTAATGGGTTACTTTTTACACCATCCTCCTGGGCAAGAAGTAACTATACAATTTTAGAGACGGTTAATTTGATAAATATAAAAACATCGGTAGTGTATTTTGACGACCCATATTCTTTTGGCACAACTGAAAAAGAATCAATTTTAAGAGGGTCTAATATTAAGTCTTTTACAGGTAAACCAATATCAGCCTCCTTAAAAGGAATGGAGTATCTGTTAAATCAATGAGAGTTTTTATTTTCTTTTATATTTATACGAGTTTATGCTTAGCCCAATTATATGAAAATTCAAAGAACTCACCATTATCTATTTTATCTACAATTAAAAAAAAGTCTTTTGAGTTAAAAAAACCTCTGAAAGATTTCAACCCTGTTTGGGTTGATTCACTTAAGTTAATTTTACCGTGCAAAAATGTTCCAGTCCCAAAACGAACAATGCGACTCCCAAATGCACCAAGGAGTTATAGAAATGGAATTCATAGAGGTGTTGATTTCTTTGCCAATTGGGGAACTCCTGTCAGTTCTGTAGCGCCTGGTACTATAGTACGCTCAGATCATAATTATAAAGAAGTTCCTGCTGATTTCCGAGTTGATATGCTTAAAGCAAGTTCAAAGGTAGGAAAAACTCCTTCTGATATTTTCAATAATATCTTATTGGGGA
>NZKX01000011.1 GCA_002694025.1 Fidelibacterota bacterium
AAATAAAATTAATATTTATTTTGATCCAATAAGTCTTATATGAACAACTGTTAATCGAATGTTAGTTTTAGCTACTTATTTCCTAATATTTATTTTTCAAACCTCGGTATATGCTAATGCTAATGCCTTTACATCCTTTTCATGCCTTAGTATGGGAGGAGCTGGGTATTTATATCAATCAGCAAATACGCAAATAAAAAATCCAGCAGTCTTTAATAAATCAAGAAGTTTTACAACTTCTATTGTAAAATATCCTGCTTCAATTAGAAGTCAAAGTTTAAACCTAAATCTACCCACTGAAAATTTCGTTTTTTCTTCCTCTTTAAAACATTTATCATATGGAGTATTCAAAGGATATGATGAATATGGGAGAAGTATTGGCAGCTACAAGTCTTATGAAACTTGGGTAGATGGATACTTTGCAAAAAAAATTAATTCTTTACCAATTTATCTTGGATCAAGTATGTCTATTAAATCATCAAATTTTCACAATGCTAATACTAAAAATTTATCAACATCTTTTGGGCTAATAAAAAACTTCAAGAATGAAAATAATTCAATTGGGATTTCAATTAATCAATTTGGCATAAACTTTTTTAATGGTAAGCGCTCCTATACTAATCCAAGGATTGTTTTAAGTAGCTCCAAAAAACTTAAATATTTACCAGCTATTAGCTATATTGATTTTCTGCAAGAAAAAAACCATACTGAAGTTTTTATGGGAATATGCTTTATTTATAGTGAAAAAATTAAAATTTTAGCAGGATCATCCACCAGAAAATTTGATCAAAATACTTCACAAAGTCTAATTACTTCACTCCTTGGATCTACGGGGTTTGGATTAAGCTATGATACGAAAAAAATATTAGTCCAATATGGTTTTTACTATTATGGTATTGGAACTAGAGTAGATGGTCTAAATATAGGAATGTCCTTTTGAGGTTTTTTAGCATTATTTTTTTATTGATTTCATATCTTAAATCAGAAAACAATTACCCTGTAGTTCTTATACATGGATTTATGGGCTGGGGACCAGAAGAAATGGGGCATTATTCCTATTGGGGGGGGAGTCGTAACTATATTCAGGAATTAGAAGATGATGGTTATAAAATAATTGCAGTATCGGTGGGACCAATATCTTCAAATTGGGACAGGGCGATTGAAGTCTTCTACCAATTAAAAGGAGGGCAGGTTGACTATGGTTCTGCTCATTCAGATAAAAATAAAATAATTAGGGCACCTAAAGAAAAACATTATTCTGGTTTATATCCCCAATGGAATAATAAAAACCCTATTCACATTGTCGGACATAGTATGGGGGGACAAACTGCAAGGATGTTAAATTATTTGCTATCTTCAGAGATATACGATAATAATGGGAAAAAGGAACATTCCTACCTTTTAGGTAGCTCATCCACCGGATGGATTAAAAGTATTACAACGATTTCTACACCTCATGATGGTACTACCCTAACCCATATTATAACCAGCACTATTCCATATGTTCAATATTTTGCCGGAGTAGCAGGGCTTTTTGGTAATGGTTATTTTAATTTTGACTTGGAGCATTTTGGAATAAAAAAACAAAAAAACGAAACTTGGTTAAGTTTTATAACGAGGCTGAAAGATAATTCTATAATGAACACCAAAAATTTTAGTACATATGATTTAAGTCTTAGCGGTGCAAAAAATTTTAACGGATATTCGCAAGCTTCTCCGGATGTGTATTACTTTTCATTTGTTACATCAACTACGAAAAAAGATCAAAAGAGCAATTTTCATGTTCCCTTTGATAACACACCATTATTAAACAAGGCTAGAGCAAGATTGATTGGATCTAGGTCAGGTTATTGGAACGAAGGTAAACAAACAGATTCATCTTGGTTTGAAAATGATGGAGTAGTCAACTCGATATCAATGTATGGACCAACTACAGGGGTAAACGGACCAGACCCTATAATTGAGTTTGATTCTGAGGATTTATTAATTACAGGTCAGTGGTATTGGAAAAAAATAAATCAAATGGATCATTGGAGCATTATAGGACATTTTGGATCTGATGAAAAAAAACAACGAGGGTTTCGTATAATAAAAAATCATTTAGCACTATTGAAGACACTGCAATAAACATTGTATATTACAAATATGCAATATAGTGAGTTCTTATTCCAATTATTTTTCAATCTTAAAGCGTTATATCAAAAAAATCTAAATATCCCAAACATAAGTTTTCAACAAGCTTTAACACTTGCAATTATTGATGAAAGCGGATTGAAAATGTCTAGATTATCAAAAATGCTTGGCATTGACAATAGTACTACCACCAGGCTAATTGATGGCCTAGAGAAAAAGGGCTTAGTTAGGAGGAGGCGCGATGATTTTGATAGTAGAAGTCTGAAAGTTTTCTTGACGAACGACGGTGAAAAAATTTATACCTCTATTGAGCTTCAGCTGGAAGAAATTAGTTTTGAAATTGAGAAGCAGCTTAATAAAAAAAATAGAGAGCAAATCGTTGAAGCTGGGATTGCTTTGAACTGGGCCCTTTCAAAGAAGCTTTACAAGTAATTGGTTAATACAAATAAAAAATTTTCCCGTGAAATAATATCCTGGTTTTCAGAAAATAAAAGATCTTTAAACTTTCGCAAAACAAAAGATCCATATAAAATTTGGTTGTCAGAGGTCATGCTGCAGCAAACTCAAGTTAAAACGGTTTTACCTTTCTATGATAAATGGACAAAAAAATTTCCTACGTTAGAAAGTGTTTCATTATCAAATTTAGATACATTACTTAAATTTTGGGAAGGGCTTGGTTATTATAAAAGATGCATTAATTTTTATAATGCTTCTAAAATTATTGTAAATGATTTTAGCGGTAAAATTCCATGTGTAAAAGAAAGGTTTTTATCCTTGCCTGGCGTTGGGGAGTACACTGCTTCAGCAGTGATGTCAATTGCATTTAATCAACCTTATCCAGTTCTTGATGGTAATGTTAAAAGGGTTATTTCAAGAGTTCTTGGTATCAAAAGATTAACTATTTACAATATCAAAAGAATTAATAATTTTTTAGAATCAGAAATATGTCTATCTAAACCTGGTGACTTTAACCAAGGATTAATGGAAATTGGTGCTCTTATTTGTAAACCAATAGTTCCCAAATGTAATAAGTGCCCGATAAATGAATATTGTTATGCCCAAAAAAAAGGTTTCCCTGAACAATTTCCAATTAAAACGAAATCTAAACCTAAACCTAATTATGATGTAGTTGTAGCAATAATATGGAGGCAGAATAAGTTTTACATTCAAAAAAGGGGGACTAATAAAATGTTGGGAGGATTATGGGAATTCCCGGGCGGAATAGTTAAAAGAGGTGAAGACCCAGAAAGTGTTTTGAAACAAAAAGTTTTCACAGATTGTGAAGCTGATTTAAAAATCCATAAGAAAGTAGGTTCAGTAGAACATGCCTTCTCACACTTTAATATAATACTAACTGGCTATTTTTGTTCAGAAAGAAAATATTTCATTGAAGAAAAAGAAAATAGAAAATGGATTTCAAAAAAAAATATAAAAGATTACCCTTTTCCGAAAGCAAATCATAAGCTTTTTAAAAAACTTGAGTTGCATAATTAGTATGCTTAAAACGGTTTATTCTTTTATAATTTGGCCTATTTGGTATGCTTTTTTTATTCCTTCTTTATTAATCTTATTCCTCTTAATCGTAACAGTCCCAAGAAATAACCTTTTCTATTTTATTCGACCGTTATGTTGGATGTATTGTTTTTTTGCAGGTCAGTGGTTAAGAAAAATCAATAAACCTCCAAAAAAAGAAGACGGTCCATATTTATATATGTTTAATCACGTATCTATGTTTGATCAGTTTATGATCGGAGCATATGTGACTCACTATATAACTGCTGTAGCAGCTATTGAAATTTTTAAATATCCAATATTTGGTTTTCTAATTAAAAAATATGGTGTTATACCTATTGTGAGACAAAAAATAAAAAAAGCAATAGGTAGTTTAAATCTCGCCGAAAAAGCAATCAGGCAAGGAACTTCGTTTTTAATTTCTCCAGAAGGTACAAGGACATTAACAGGCAAGATTGGGTCGTTTAAAAAAGGTCCCTTTCACCTAGCTAAAAATACTAATGTAACTATTGTACCGATTGCTATTAAAGGAGGTTTAAGGGCGAAAAAGAAAAATGATTGGCGTATACAGCCTGGCATCCTAACAATTGTATTTGGAAAGCCCATAGAAAGTTCTGAGTACTTAAATTTAAATATATCAGAATTACAAGATTTAGTTTTGAAAAGAATAGTAGAATTAAAGAACAAGGATTTATAAAAATGAAAAAATTATTTTTCCTAATTTTATTTCTTCCATCATTTGTCATTTGTCAAAGTGTTGAAGAACTTTATGGAGATAGGATTGAATTGCTTGGCATTCCATTCAAAGATCCATTTGTACTTTGCCAAGTTTTGATTGCCATATTTTTGGTTATTATTTTTTTACAATCTAGCCTAGATAAAATATTTGATAGAAAAAACAATATGGCTTTTTTTGAATCGTACTTTTCTAATACTTTGCTTAGATATATCACTCCATACTTATTGACAATAATTACTATTTTTGAATTAGCAGGTTCAGCTACTCTTATCTATGGAGTATATTATGCTTTTACAGCAAAAACAACGTTATGGATTTTTTATGGTTACGTAATTTTAGCACTAACAATAATGTTTTTACTTTTAGGACAAAGAATTGCTAAAGATTATGAAGGTTCAGCAAACCTTGTACCATATTTTATTTTAATTATGCTTGGTATTATGAGTATGTACTGATTATTTTAGTATAAGGATTTTTTAACTAAATCAATTTCAATCTTTTAATTAATTGCACAGAACATATGAAAAAAGAAAATTCTTCTACTACTATTTTATTGACAATAAATATAATTTTGATAATAGTCGGCCTGTTGATGATAAATAAACGTATTCTAAATACTGATGAGAAATCTGATACCTTAAAACAAAAAATAAATCAAATTGAATCTCAACTAGATGTTCTGATTGATGATACAAAAACTGCAAAACAACAGGTTATTGTTGCTAATAAAGATTTTATGCAGTTGAGTAATTCTATGGCTGTTAATGATAAAATATTGAAAAAATTAAACACTGAAATAAAAGGTGCTGTTAAAGAAATTAAAGAAGTTAAAGATCTAACAGAGTTGCAAAACCGAAAGCTTTATATCTCAGAATAATTTTTTTATATTATTACTCAAAACATTTTCAACAGTTTAGTTTTTCCATTTAAATTGCGCTTATAAAATTAAAAATGTTAAGTTATTTTAAAGGAGTACAAAGATGGCTTATATAATTGCTGAACCTTGCGTTGGGACTTGCGACACTGCTTGCGTAGAAGTTTGCCCTGTTGATTGTATTCATGGTCCATACGATAAAGAAGGCGCTGGTGCTGAGGCTAAGGTAGATGGTTTCGTACCAAAGGATAATGATTCACTTTACATTGATCCCGAGGAATGCATTGATTGTGGTGCTTGTGAACCAGAGTGTCCCGTTGAAGCTATTTTTGAAGAAAGTGAAGTACCTGATGAATGGAATAAATACATAAAAATTAATTATGATTGGTTTGGCAGAGAATACACAGGTTAACCTTTTTTACAAATATTGCGAAGAAAAGCGGTTGTTTTCACAACCGCTTTTTTATTGAAAAATGACTGAAAAACAAATATTAGAATTATTAAAAACTATAAAATATCCTGGTTTTAACAGAGATATTGTTTCTTTTGGAATGGTAAAAGAAATAAAAACAATTGAAGATAAAATTCAAATATTTCTTAATATATCTTCACAGAACGAAGAAAAGAAACGGCAAATAATATCTGCAGTTAAAAAACTTCTATTTTCAAAAGTTGAAAATTTAGAGATAAAACTTATTGAAGATAAGGTACCTCCGGTTCAAACACAGAATCAAAATGATATAAAGAAATTAGATAATGTCAAAAATATTATTGCTGTAGCAAGTGGAAAAGGTGGCGTTGGAAAATCAACTGTAGCAGTAAATCTTGCTTGCGCATTAGCCAAGAAGACTTTGAAGATAGGTCTCTTAGACTTAGATATATATGGTCCATCTTTACCAATNGCCTTAGGNTTATATGACCAACCAAAAATGACTCAAGATAAGAAATTAATTCCNCTAAAAAAATATGACATGGAAGTCATGAGTTTTGGATTTATTAGTGGNAATAAATCTCCTGTTATTTGGAGAGGGCCACTTGTTTCAAGAATGACAGAACAGTTTTTTATGGATGTCGATTGGGGTGATTTGGATATTTTAATTTTAGACTTACCACCCGGAACAGGAGATATACAACTAACATTAACTCAGAAAATTAAAATTACAGGTGCAATTATTGTGACAACACCGCAAGACATCGCTCTTTCAGATGTTCGCAAGGGAGCAGATATGTTTAAGAAAGTAAACACACCTGTTCTTGGAGTAATTGAGAATATGTCCGGTTTAATATTATCTGGGAATACAACTGATCCAAATTCAAAAATAAAGATTGAAAATCAGGAACTAGAAATTGACAAAAACGGAAATTTCCATCTAAATATTGATATTTTTAAAAAAGACGGTGGCCAGAAAGAAAGTGAAAGACTTGGAGTACCTTTGCTGAGCAAAATACCATTGTCAAAAGATATTATGGATGCGACAGATTCAGGCATGCCAATTGTTATGTCCAACCCTAATAATAATTCGGGGGAAATTTATTTTAACCTTGCAGATCAAGTTTTAAAAATGATAAAAAGTAAATGATGGGAACATTTTTTTATTTTCTTTGTTAACAATAGCATAAACACTATGAATTATCATGTAGGTTGTTTAGTCCGACTCCCAAGGGTAATTTCCTCCACTTTTTTACAATGCCAAAATCACTAAGAGATAAAGTACTTGAAGGTAGCATACCAGATCACGTTGCCATTATTATGGATGGCAATGGCCGATGGGCTAGTGATAGATCTCTTCCAAGGATAGCTGGGCATAGAGAAGGAATTAATTCTGTGCGAGAAATTACTAGAGTCTGTGGAGAAATTGGTATAAAACACCTTACTCTTTATACCTTTTCTACCGAAAATTGGAGGAGGCCACCGTCAGAGGTAAAAGCTCTAATGTCTCTTTTGTTAAAAACAATCAATATAGAAATTAGGCAACTACATAAAAATAATGTCAAATTCACAATAATTGGAGAATTAGAATCTTTACCAACACCTACAGTTAAAGGGTTAAAAAATGGCGTAACATTAACATCTAAAAATTCTGGCCTAAATCTTTGTTTAGCTCTTAATTATGGAAGTAGAAAAGAAATTTTAGATGCTGTAAAGTCAACAATACTGAAAGTCCAAAAAAAAGAGTTGGAGATTGATCAGGTTGATGAAGCCTTTTTTTCAAAGCAGTTGTACACAAAAAATATCCCTGATCCTGATTTATTGATTCGTACTAGCGGAGAATACCGGCTTAGTAATTTTTTATTATGGCAGAGTGCCTACACTGAAATATATTTAACAGATGCATATTGGCCTAGTTTTAGATCACAGCAGTTATTTGAATCAATAAATGATTATCAAAATCGAGAAAGGCGATTTGGAAAAGTAAGTAACCAAATAAAAGACTTATGAAAAAATATCTTTTCTGGTTAATAATTTTAACCTACCAAATAATAGTTGCTCAAAGCTCAAATAAAATAAATTTGGCTAGTGTTAATGTTATTGGAAACACGATTACATCAAAAAACACTATCATTTTTACCTCAGGTTTAAAAGAAGGTGCACTAGTTAACCCAGCAGATTTTCCTAGAGCAATCAAACGACTGTGGCGGTTAGGTCTCTTCCAGGATATACAGCTAGAATATGAGCAAGAAACAGATGAGGGACTTTTTCTGATAATTAAGGTCAAAGAAAATTATATTCTCGGGAATATAAAGTATAATGGTAATAAAAAAATTAAAGGCACGAAGTTTGATGAGGAGCTTAGTTTCACTAAAGGTCAGAGGATTAAGCCGAACACCTTGCATATGGCTAAAAACATCATTGAAAAGTTATATGCTGAGAAAGGATACTTAAATGCAAAGGCTGATCCTCAATTAGTCTTACCAAATAACAAATCAGATTCAAATGTTGTTAATAACAGTGAGTTAGTAAGAGATATTGTTATCGAAATAAATGAAAACAATAAAATAAAGATTAATAAAATAAAATTTAACGGCAATAACTCTTTTTCAGATTTCCGTCTACGTTGGCAAATGAAAGAAACAAAACAGCAACCTTTCTATATGTTTTGGAGGTCCACCTTTGACAATTCTAACTTTCAAGAAGATTTAGAATTACTCTCAGCTTTTTATAGGAATAAAGGTTATAGAGATTTTGAAATTTTAAAGGATACTATTAGTTATTCACCTGACTCCAAAAAAATGAATATTATTTTAACTATTTCGGAGGGTGAAAAATATAAATATAGAAACTTTTCTTGGGAAGGGATGTCTCTTTTTAGTGAAAATGATTTGCAAAAAACACTTGGTCTCGAAAAGGGTGACCAATTTAGTAATGAAGAATTTGACCTTGCTGTATATTCACGAGTTCAAAGTTTATACCTTGACAGAGGCTATATCTACAGTCGAATTGAGCCTCAAGTCACACCAATTGGAATAGACTCTCTTGATGTACATTTTACAGTAACAGAAAATCATAAAGTTTACATTAATAATATTATTGTTCAAGGAAATACACGGACTCGTGAAAACGTAATACGTAGGCAGCTAAGAGTTTTCCCAGGAGATGTTTACAATCAGGAAAGAATTGCTAGGAGCTACAGAGAAGTTATGATGCTTAATTTTTTTGCTAATGCAGCCCCAAATATTCTTCCAGTATCCGAAGATAAAGTTGATGTTGAATTTAATGTTGAAGAAAAACCCGCTGGTCAAGCTAGTGCCAACATGGGGTACTCCCAATACTTAGGGCTCACAGGAGGAGGAGGAATCACTCTTCCAAATTTTCGTGGGAAGGGACAAAGTTTGAGTTTCAGTTTTAATGCTGGAGTAAGCGGAGGTGGGCAAAGTTCTCTTGGATATCAGTCCTACAATTCAAATACTCCAAAAAGTCGTTCTGCCAGTATAAGCTTTACTGACCCCATGGTAAATGACACTAAAAATTTAGTTGGAGGTTCACTTTACTATAGGATGACAGGTGGGTCAACTCTTTATTACTCTCCNTTAGAAACTACAATTGCTGGAGCTAGTATAATGCTTGGTCGAATNTTCAAATGGCCAGACGACTTTTTTAGAGGGACTTGGCAATTACAGATAAATAGGAGAGAATATAGAGGTAGTCAAGCAGATATAGATAATTATTCAGGAGGAAGGACTAAGTCTGACGGGATAAGTCTAGTTCAGTCTATAAGAAGAGATAGTCGAGATCATCCTGAATTTCCAACTATTGGCTCCCATTTTTCTTTAAATTCTACTCTCTCTGGATGGTTTTTAGGTGGTCAAGAAAACTTTCATAAACATACACTCAAACTTGAATGGTTTACACCCACTTTTTGGAAATTTGTTTTAATGAACTCTTTGAAAATTGGCGTAATTAAAGAACTTCCTTCAAACAATGAGAGTCTTTCTTATATTCCATATAATGATAGATTTATTATGGGAGGCAATGGAATACCATATGGTAATGTATTAAGAGGATATGATGATAATAGAGTAGGGCCCCTCACAGCTTCGGGGAATCCTATAGGAGGGAATACCTTAGCAAAATTCGGTGTAGAATTCAGGGTCCCTTTCGCTGAAAACCCAGTAGTTTATGGAATGCTTTTTGCTGAAATGGGTAATGTTTGGTCTTCAACAGATTTGATGGAGCGACTTAGTCTTCCCAGATCAGGTCCTTTTGATTTAAAGAGATCTGTAGGAGTTGGAGTTAGGTTTTTTATGCCAATGATTGGTATGCTGGGGTTTGATTTTGCAAGAGGTTTCGATAGAATTGATTCTAATGGTAAACTAAAGCCTGAATGGAAAACAACTCTCACATTTGGTCAACAATTTTAAAAAGAGGAGATAATCTTGAATAAGTCTTATAAATACTTAATATTTTTGTGCTATTTCATGTGTTTTTTGACACCTTCCATGGCGCAGCTAAAAATTGGATATATTTTATCTGAAAGAATCCGCACTGAGTTTGAGGATTTTAAGGAAGCAGAATCTCAGCTGCAATTGGAATATCGTAAAGTTCAAACAGAATTTGATAAAATGGTTCTTAAAATGGATAGTCTAAAACAAGATTATGAAATCAAACGCCTCATGGCGCTTGATAAGGGAGAGAGTATAAAACAAGAGCTCACGCAAATGGAGAAATCAATACAAACATATCAAGCTGAAAAAATTGGTCCTCAAGGAGAGCTTATGAGAAAACAAGCCCAAATGGAATACGAAATTTTAGGAAAAGTAAAAAAAGCTGTCGATAAAGTTGCAATAGATGGAGGTTATGATTATATAATTGACGCATCTGTTGGCTTGCTTTATTTTAAACCAAAATACGATATGACGGATGATGTTCTACATGAATTGCGTAATTTAAAATCTGGAAAATAAATTGGGATTCACTCTCGGAGAGATAGCTTCATTAGTTAAGGGAGCAGTTATAGGGGATGCTAATCATCTCATAAACGGTGTTTCTCAAATTCAAGACGCAGAACCTGGTACAATTACTTTTTTTAGTAATCCTTTATACAAAAAATATTTAGATAATACAAAAGCGGATGCTATTATTGTTGAACAAGAAATTTTTTTAGAACAAAAAATGGGTATAGTAGTAAAAAATTCACAACTTGCTTTAGCAAAGGTATTAAGACTTTTTAATCCAATATTAAAAGAGGATTCAAGCATTGATCCAAGAGCTTATGTCTCTAAAAATTCTAAAATAGGTAAAAATGTTTCTATCGATCCCGGTGCATGTATAAAAGATGGAGCAAAAATTGGTGATGGATGTAAAATTGGTACAAATTCTTATATTGGTGAAAATGCTGTTTTGGAAAATAACTGCGAGATACATGCCAATGTATCTATTTATTTTGGTACGAATATTGGTGAAAATGTAATTATTCATAGTGGGACTACGATTGGCTCGGATGGATTTGGTTTTGTTAATGTTGATGGCTTTCATGAAAAGATTCCTCAAACAGGTAACGTTATCATTGGGAAAAATGTAGAAATTGGATCAAACTGTTCCATTGATCGTGCAACAATAGGAAGTACTATAATTGGTGAAATGACTAAAATTGATAACCTGGTACATATTGCTCATAATGTAAAAATTGGTAAAGGTTGTTTGATAACTGCAAGTTTTGCAGTTGCAGGAAGTACAGAAATAGGTGATTTCTGTACTTTTGCAGGTCAAGTAGGGATTGCACCACATTTAAAAATTGGTAACAATTCTGTTATCGCTTCAAAAGCAGGTGTTACAAAATCATTATTAGGAGGTAAGACATATGGTGGCTTCCCTGCTAGAGATATAATTGAACATAACAAAAGAGAAGCATTAATCAATGAAATTTCGAAGCTAAAAAAGAAGGTTTTAAAATTAAGTAAAAATTTATAAGATAATTAAATTTTAATATGGAAAGAAATCAAAGAACAATTAGAACATCCCAATCATGTGAAGGTGTTGGTCTTCATACAGGTATTGAAACTGTAATTACTTTTCATCCTGCTCCAGAAGATTATGGTATTCGGTTTGTTAGGTCTGATATTCCAGATTGTTTAGAAGTAAAAGCAGACATAGATCATGTAGTAGATATTTCTAGAGGAACTACTATTGAAGAGAACGATATTAGAATTCACACTGTTGAGCACGCCCTTGCAGCAGTTAGCGGCCTTCGCTTGGATAATATCCTCATAGAATTAAGTGGTAAAGAACCTCCCGTAATGGATGGTAGTGCAAAAGACTTTGTTGAGTGCTTAATTAAAGCAGGAATAAAAATTCAAAATAAAGAAAGAAGAGTTTTAGAAATAACTCGTGCAGTTAATTATACTAATTCCTATAGAGATATTGATATTCATGTGATTCCTTCAGATCGGTTTAGAATAACATTTATGGTGGAATATCCATTACCGGCGCTTGGTACTCAGTATGAAGCTATCTATAATATGGAAGAAGATTTTTCTTTTGAAGTTGCTCCTGCTAGGACTTTTTGTTTTTTAAGTGAAGTGGAAATGCTTAAGGAGCAAGGACTAATAAAAGGGGGCGGGTTAGATAATGCGGTTGTAATTATTGATAAGGAAATCGATTCTATCGAGATGGATCGCTTAAAGGATTTGTTTGGTATAGAACATAATATTATTCAAGGTGCAAATGGGATTTTAAATGGTAAGGTATTAAGATTTAAAAATGAGCCTGTAAGACATAAAACTTTAGACTTAATTGGAGACCTTGCTTTACTAGGTTATCCAATTAAAGGACATGTAACCGCTGCAAGAGCCGGACATGCAAGTAATGTTGAATTTGTCAAAAAATTAAAAAAACACTACTCTAAAGAACTAGAAGCACTAAAAAAGGATTAGAATGATGAACCAATTCAAAAATCAAACAAAGTTCAATATAAAAGATATTATAAAAGTTCTCCCACACAGATATCCTTTTATTTTAATTGATAAAATTGAAATAACAACACCAGGTGAAAGTCTTGTTGCTTTAAAAAACCTAACTATCAATGAGCCCTTTTTTCAGGGACATTTCCCTGGGCAACCAGTTATGCCTGGAGTTTTATCGCTTGAAATAATGGCNCAAGCAGGTTCATTTTTAATGTTGAGCCAGGTTGAAGATCCNNTGTCNACAAATATGTTTTTTTCAGCTGTAGAAAAAGCAAAATTTAGAAAACCAATTGTACCAGGGGATCAGCTAATTGTTTACATGACGTTAGCGAAAAAAAAATTAAATCTTTGCAAATTTCGGGGAATTTGTAAAGTCGACGATGAAGAAGTTGCTGATGCCACTTTTTCAGCTAATTTAGTAGATAGAGCTTGAGAATAATATTTCTACTTTGATTCACCCCACCGCAATTATTGCAGATAGTGTCAATTTAGGTGTAAATGTAACCATTGGCCCATTTTCCGTTATAGATAAGAATGTAATTATTGGTGATAATTGTTTTATAGGAAACAATGTTACTATAGGGTGTGATACTACAATTGGTGAAAAGTGTAAAATCTTTCATTCAAGCTCAATTGGTGAGGTGCCCCAAGATTTAAAATATGGCGGAGAAAAAACATTAACTAAAATTGGAAATAATACAATAATTAGGGAGTTTGTTACGATAAATAAAGGTACTAGTGAGCTAGGGAAAACACAGGTAGGATCAAATGTTTTGTTGATGGCTTCAACCCATGTTGCCCATGATTGTTTAGTTGGTGATAATGTCATCATGTCTAATCTGGCGACTTTAGGGGGGCATGTCAAAATAGGTCGTTGGGCAATCCTTGGGGGGGGAGTATTAATTCATCAATTTACTCAAATTGGAGATCATTCTTTAATAGGAGGAGGATTTAGAGCTGTTCAAGATGTCCCTCCTTTTATAGTCGCTGCAAACCATCCCTTAACTTATAAAGGGGTAAATATAGTTGGACTAAAAAGACGTGGATTTTCTAAAAAAGATATAAACTTGATTAAGCAAGCGTACAAAATTTTTTTCCGCTCAGGTGCAAACAGAAAAGAAGCCCTTAAGAAAATTGAACTAGAACTTCCTAAAACAAAAGAAATCCAAACCATTCTTAGATTTTTAAATCATTCTAAAAGAGGAATTATTTAAAACCTGTGAATCAAATAATTTATTATAAAGTATTAAAGTTATTTTTAATAGCTGTATTTACAAAAATTGGATTCGGATCTACAACACAGAACAATACTAAATTAATCGTTATTGCAATAAGTGAACCATATGCTATAAATCCTTTTAAGGATAACTTGTTTTATCTTCAAAGCGGTATATCTTTTAAATCACTCTCAGAAACCGAAGGTTACAAATATCTCCCAGATTTTGGTTTTGGTTATAAGATAAGTAAAAATCTTTCTATAGAAGGAAGTATTTTTAATTATTTATATCATAGTTCCCCTGAACAAATAATAAGAGGAGGTGTTCAATATTTTTTTGGTACTACCGATACTTTGGATTGGAGTTGTGCTATAAAAAAGGTGAATTACAGATCAGTAAAAAATTTTGATATTAATAGCGTAACATTAGATATTTCTCGATGGATTAAATATAAAAAAAATTATTTTAGATTTGGCTTAGGATCATCCTTTTATAAGAACAATAATTATATAAATACAAAAGAAGGCCAAATGAATTTTGTTTTTCTAGATATAATAATACCAATTTCAATTTTAGATATTGCATTTGGTTCAAACATTAACCCTGGTTTTTTTTCGTACTCTATACATCTGACAAAAGATTTTTATTAATGCAAAAACATATTTCAATACTTGGATCAACAGGCTCTATCGGCATCAATGCTCTTGAAATTGCTGAGCTCTTTTCAAACGAAATAGAAATTAAATACCTAACTGCTAATGCAAATTTTGAACTTTTAATCGAGCAAACTAAAAAATATAAACCCAAATCTATATGTTTAGCAGATGAAAAGTATTATAAAAATCTTAAAATGGGATTGGGTACAAAACAAGTTGAAATTTTGGTTGGAAGGCAAGGATTAATTGAATTATCTAAGAAAAAAGATGTAGACGTTATGCTTAACGGTTTAGTTGGGGCTGCAGGCATGGAACCAACTTTATATGCTCTAGAAGCAGGTGTAAATGTTGCTTTGGCAAACAAGGAAAGCCTTGTAATGGCTGGAGATATCATAAATAAGGCAATGAAACTATCTGGAGCGAAAATATTTCCAGTCGATAGTGAACATTCGGCTATATGGCAATGTTTAGTTGGGGAAGATATTAAGGATGTAAGAAGGATCATTTTAACAGGGAGCGGTGGTCCGTTTAGAAACAGGGACTTAAAAACATTTGATGAGATATCTGTAGAAGAGGCATTAAAACATCCTAATTGGGATATGGGTCGCAAAATAAGTATTGACAGTGCAACAATGATGAATAAATGCTTAGAAGTAATTGAAGCATACTGGCTTTTCAATTTAGACTTTAAAAATATAGATATAATTATTCATCCCCAATCCATAATTCATTCCATGGTTGAGTTTAATGATAGCTCCATAAAGGCTCAATTGGGTGTCCCTGACATGAAAGTGCCCATTCAATATGCTTTAACATTCCCTTCACGTTCAATATCTCCTTGGGAAAGGTTAGATTTTTTATCTTGTGGAGATCTTACTTTTCATGATCCAGACTTTAGTAGGTTTCCCTCACTAAAATTAGCATATAACGTTTTAAATACAGGTGGAACGGCATCGGCGGCATTAAACCTTTCAAATGATTACACAGTTGCAAAGTTTTTGGATGGTAAGATAAAATTCACAGATATTTTTAGGATTAACCATTCTAGTATTCTTAACCATCCGTGGGTTAAGAATCCAAATTTAGAGGATTTAAATAATTTGAATAGTTGGGTAAAAAATTATGTAAATGAATTCTGATTCATTGGAATTTAATTTTTTTTTTAACGTAGATTAATATGTAATGACAACACTTTATGCATTCATAATACTCCTTGGCGTTCTTGTAACGATTCATGAATTTGGACACTTTATTGCAGCTAGATCAGTTGGTATAAGGGTTGAAAGGTTTTCAGTAGGTATTCCTCCAAGACTAATTTCCCTAACATCCATTGACGGAGGATTTTTATTCAGAATATATTTTTTTAAAATAGTAAATGGTAAGATTAAATGGACTTCAATTTTATCAAAAAAAATAAAAAAAAGAAATCGGATAGGATCTGAAACTGAATATGTTATAGCATTATTACCCCTAGGTGGCTATGTGAAAATGGCTGGCATGATTGATGAAAGTCTGGATACCACCATTAACTATAAAGATGATGAATTCCAATCTAAAAACTTGTTAGAAAAGATTTGGGTTTTAAGTGCTGGAGTTCTAATGAACACTTTACTTGCTATATTAGTATTCTCCTTACTAGGATATTATAATGGTAGTCCAAAAACTAAGGAAGAGCCTGTAGTTTTTACACTTCAAGAAAATATGCCTGCTGAAAAGGCAGGGATAATTCGTGGAGATAGAATCTTATCCATCAATTCTGAAGGTGTTAAATCTTGGGAAGATATGACAAAGATTATTCATTCAAATCCAAATCGCGAGCTTTCATTTAAGATAGAGCGTGGAATGGAAGTAATAGATCTAGATATTACATCCTCCCAATACGTTGTACCTTCGAAAAGTAATGTAGATACAATAGGAATTATAGGTATAGCTCCCGAAGTGTACTACGAAGATATTTCGTTTTCAAATGCATTACTCAATGGTCTAACCCAGACAATCTCAAGTTTTGCTCTGATTATATACAGTTTGCAAATGTTAGGATCTGGAGTAGCTTCTATCTCTGATCTAGGGGGTCCAATAATGATTGCACAGCTTGCAGGGCAAACAGCAGAGGCGGGAATCACTCCTTTTTTAACTTTTATGGCACTATTAAGTGTCAATCTAGCCTTTTTAAACATTTTGCCTATTCCAGGATTAGATGGCGGACACATTCTTATTCATTTAATCGAAGGACTTTTACGCAGACCATTAAAAATTAAGACGCGAGTTTTTATTCAACAGATTGGATTTGCTTTACTACTTATGCTTATGGTTACCGTTATAATGCAGGACATAACAAGGCTATTTAATTAATAATTTGATTTAGTTTTAGTATTAAATAACCATATTTAAGTTTTAATCTAATTTTAACGGGATGCCTTTTTACACCCTCTGAAAACATAATATCTAGCTCTGCTTTATTTTTAAATTTTTTATGGTCTGCTCTAACAGGTGAAACAGTTGTACAAATATATTTTCCAGCAGGGACATTTACTATTTCATTTTCTTTTATTTTTAAATTTAAGAGGACAGTTTTATTATTTTGGATTAAAGAGATTTTTTGATTTCTATAACTTTGAAAATTTTTTGTACGAAAAAAATAAAATAGAGAATAAGGAGATTGGGTATTATCTTTTATTAACAAAGTATCATTATTAACCAATGCAACATTATCATTTCTGTCAAAAAAAATTATTTGCGATCTTTTAAAATTCCCTTCATTTATTTGCTCATCGATTTTAATAGGCAAAAAAGTTTTGGTATCTATCCAAAGATTAATTTCATCATTTATTGGAAAAATATAGTTAAAAGCCCCCCTGCTTTTTGCAATAAATTTAATATGATATACACTATCATTTTCGACAACTGTTCTTTCAATTACTTCTAGGCTCGCATCAGCTGCATAGATGCCACTAAAAGATGCTTGGTAGACAAGCTTTTCCCCAACATTTATTATAGGAGAATTTCCAAACAAAGCACTAATGCTTAAGGGGAATAATATTTTATTTATCAACGCAATTGTTCCCAACCATGATCTTTAAATAAAAAAACCTTTGAAGCGGAACCATTAATTGTGCCACTGTCAATTATTAAATCAAGATCGTATTTAAATTCATTTCTAATATCATCCGGTTTGGTCAATGGGCTTTTTCCTGTTCGGTTAACACTTGTGCTTGTAATTGGATTTAAATATAAACTAGACAGCATTTTACAAAAATGATTCTCTGGTATTCGAATACCTAGAGAATTACCTTTACCCATTATTAGTTCAGAGCATATGTTCCTTTTTGCAGGTACAATAACTGTATTCCCATTTTCTAATTTGTTTTTTATGTTTTTTATTTGATTCTTTTTTATTGACATCCAATCCAATGCAATTTTTTTATCTGGGGCTATTACACTAATAGGTCCAGATCTATTTTTTATTTTATTCAGTCTCTTTATTGCAGTTTCGTTCTTAGAATCGCATCCTAAGCCATATACTGTATCAGTAGGATATACAATTATTCCGCCTTTACAAAGAACATCACATGCTTGCAACACTGCACTTGGGGAGTTGTATTTAATTATTCTTCCCACTAGGTTTTAGGGTTTAGTTTTCCATCTTCGATGGAACCAGAAGTATTGATCGGGATACTTTTCAACATATAATTCTATTAGTTTAGTATACTCTTGGGTTATTTCTTTTATATCTTTATTTTTAGTGTTAATCGCCTTAAAGTGAATATGATACTTTCTAAAGTTCTGTTTTAAACATATACCTAATAACATTGGAGCTTTTGTATTAATATGAAAAATTGCAGCTCCTTTAGGAGTGGATGCTGGAATACCAAAAAAATCAACAAATATGCCCTTTCCCCTCGCATCCTGGTCGCTTACTAACCCAAGCAAACCATTTTTTGACAAAACATCATACATCGCATTCAATGGGCTTCCTTTGAAAATATGTTTTATACCTACTAATTCTCTTTGACTAATAAAAAATTTATGAGCTCCTTTATTATTTTGTTTTTGTGCCACTCCTGCAAATAGATGTACGTTATTAGCAATCCATTGTCCTAAAATTTCCCAAGCACCAAAATGTCCCGAAATGAGCACCACACCTTTTTTTTGTTTTAAACAAGACTGAAGAACTCTATGCCCCTTTACTTCAATGTTTATTTGTTTATAGGATTTAGGGAGAGATATAAACTCAATAAAATTATGGCAAAAATTCAGATAAGTTTTCTTGAGTATTTTTTCTACTTGAAGAGGTTGAAAATTAGGAAAAGCTTTTCTAATATTTGCTCTAGCTTGCTCTTTTCTTATATCCAAATAATAATAAAATACTGCTCCAAGTCTAGAAGAAATGTAAAATCTCTTCCTTGCACTCATGATTGAAAAGCCTTTTTTAAAAACTTGTAAAATATAAAAAGTAATAATATGAAAGGCATTCATTTAGGTTTGAAATTACATCATAATAATTACCAAATTTAGACCGTTTTTTATTTTACTTAATCTTTAAATGTATGAAATTAATGATTATGAAAAAGCTTATAGCATTCGTGTCCATTGTGCTTTCAGTTGCATATTCTGATATAATTTATCGAGTTCCAATCGAAGGTGTCATTGATTTAGGCCTACCGCCCTATATTAAAAGAGTTATAAAAGAAGCAGAAGCTTCCAAAATTAATGCTATTGTTTTTGAAATAAATACCTTTGGAGGTAGGGTTGATGCTGCTACACAAATCAAAGACGCAATATTAAGTAGTGAAGTACAAACCATTGCGTTTATAAATCGCAGGGCGATTTCTGCAGGCGCGTTGATTTCTCTTTCTTGTGAAAAAATTTTTATGACAGGTGGAGGTCTAATAGGCGCAGCTACTGCTGTTGATATGTCAGGGAAAAAAGGTAGTGAAAAAGTAATTAGTTTTATGAGAGAAGAAATGGCTTCTACCGCTGAACAAAGAGGGAGGAATAAAGACATAGCAAGAGGGATGGTTGATGAGGAATTATCATTTACACATTTATTTCTAAATCAGGATTCTATTCTTGTAAATGATATTGAAGGTAGAAAAGAAGGTAAATTAATTTCATTAACCACGGATCAAGCTTTAAAATACCAAATTGCTGATGGTGTTGCAGAAGACATTAATTTTGTCCTTGATTCGTTAGGTTATAAAAGTGTTCAGATAGTTGAGAAAAGTGAAAACTGGTCTGAGGATATTGTAAGGTTTTTGACCAACCCAGTGGTTGCTTCTTTATTAACTACGTTTGGCTTTTTGGGGATTTTATTTGAATTACAAAGTCCTGGATGGGGCATTCCTGGGTTTGTAGGTTTAACTTGTTTGATATTATCTCTCAGTGCATCTTATATAGCTCAATTAGCTACGATGTCTGACCTTCTCTTTGTCTTTGCGGGGATAGGTATGGTTTTAGTAGAAATTTTAGTTATCCCCGGGTTTGGAATTATTGGAATTGGTGGCTTTGGTTTAATGATCTATGGCCTTTATCTATTACTTTTACCAGATATACCCGTTGGAGATGAGATTGTTGGTCAAGCTATGGATGGTTTTTTTATAGGGTTAGTTGGATCCATTGTCGGATTGATATTTTTGGCAAGATTAATGATAAAAACAAAGTTTTGGAAACAGCTAACTTCTCCAGAGGTTCAAAAAAAGATAAACGGTTTTTCAAATAGTTTTGGTTGGGAGTCCTTCAAAGGGAAGGATGGTATTGCTGATACTGATTTGCACCCTTCAGGGTGGGTTCGAGTGGAAAATGAACGTGTTTTTGTAGTAAGCCAGGGTGATTTTATAAGGAAAGGTGCAAAAATTAATGTTCTATCAGTTGATGGTAATAGAATTGTTGTAAGAGAATTAAAAAAATAAAAGGATAATAATATGCCGGTAATTCAAATGTTTTTAATAGGAGTCATTGTTTTAGTGACTCTTGTCATTTTTTATTTTGTTCCTGTTGGTATGTGGATTCAGGGAGTTGTTTCTTTGGGGTTAGGTAGAATTCGAATTGTTGATTTAATTAGAATGCGACTTAGAAAAATATCTCCGCGTCTAGTTACTGATGGTGTTATCAATTTGCATAAAGCAGGCCTCGCTCACATATCAACAGATATGTTAGAAACACATTTTTTAGCAGGTGGAAATGTTCAGAATATAGTTTCTGCTCTTATCGCTGCAGATAAAGCAAATATTCAATTACCTTTTGAAACTGCCACAGCAATTGATTTAGCAGGAAGAGATGTTAATGAAGCTGTGCAAACTTCCGTATACCCTAAAGTAATCAATGCCCCAAAAGATGGATATCTTGCTGCAGTTGCAAAAGATGGAATTGAACTTAAGGCAAGAGCTCGTGTAACTGTTAGGACAAATATTCCAGGCCTTGTCGGTGGGGCTACAGATGATACAATTATTGCTAGAGTTGGTGAAGGGATAGTATCTGCTATTGGCTCGGCAGTTAATTATTCACAAGTATTAGAAAACCCTGATAATATTTCTCGGGCCGTACTAGATAAAGGACTAGATGCAGGTACTGCATTTGAAATTCTATCAATAGATATTGCTGATCTTGATGTAGGAAAAAATATAGGTGCTTCTTTACAAGCAGACCAAGCTGAGGCAGATCTAAGGGTTGCACAGGCAAAAGCTGAGACTAGGAGAGCAATGGCTGTTGCTGAAGAGCAAGAAATGACTGCAAAAACTCAGGAAATGAAAGCTAAAGTTGTAGAATCAGAAGCTAAAGTTCCATTAGCAATGGCTCAAGCTTTTAAAGATGGTAATTTGGGTGTTATGGACTATATTAAAATGGAGAACATTCAATCCGATACTAATATGAGAGATGCTATTGCAGATTCCGATTTAGAAAATTCAGTAGATAATCCTGTAGAAGATTCTTAACCTTTTATCTTTAGATAAATATGATCGAATTTTCTATACCCGAAAAGGTGGCAGATGAAATTTCTCAGAGATGCCTAAGGTGCTATAAAGAGCAGTACTGGTTTGGTGAAAATTTTTTATTTAATTATATTGATGACGAAATTGTTAAAGGGAAAAGGATTTTAGAAATTGGCTGTGCGGAGGCAGGGCTATTAAAGTTTTATAATAGTAAAGGAGCTAAGTGCTCTGGATTAGAACTTTCAGATGTAAGATACAGGAATGCTATATTATTAAATAAAAAAGATAATATACATTTATTTAAAGCAAATATATGTGAGTCCTCTTCATATAAAAAACATTTAAAACAAAAATATGATTTAATTATAATTCGAGACGTTATAGAACACATTCAAAATAAAAAAATAGCTCTAATAAATATATATAGTTTACTAAAACCTGGAGGGAAATTGTTTATTTCCTATCCTCCAAAATACTGTGCATATGCTGGTCATCAGCAGACAGTATCAAATATACTTGGTAAGATACCGTATATTTATTTACTACCTGATTTCTTGTATGTGCGTTATTTAAAGTTAATTAATTGCCCAGACAAAAAGATTAAATATTTAATTGAGACGAAGAATACAAGGATATCCAATTTTGAAATGTTTAATTTGTTATCAGAAGTTGGGTTTAAAATATTAAGAAAAAGCAACTGGTTAATTAGACCCTCATATTCTTTTCGATTTAAACTACCAAAACTAAAAAATCCTTTTAAATGGATTCCTGGTTTAGATGAAGTGTTTTGCAATGGGATGTTAATTCTTTTAAAAAAACCTAGGTTTTAATATGGAATGGCTTGGAGTAGTACTATTGTACCTTATTTCGGGGTTTATGAAAAAACGTCAGCAAAATGCGAGGAGACGTGAAATAGAATCAGACTCTGATTGGGATTCTGGAAAACAAATTTCTGAAAATGTAAAGGAATCTTCAAATCCATTAGATCAATTATTTGATGATCTTTTCGAAGACAATCCTAAATCACCCGAATCCAATCCCTTAGTAAGTAAAATTATAAAGAACGTAGATTATCCTATTCCAGATTTTGAAAAGAATAAAGTAAATGAAACGGTTTTAAATGAAGATAACCAAGTTGAGTCAGAAAGAACCGATGGGAGTATAAATGAAAATATTTATCACTCGAAACTTGCAGAAAGAGACGAACAGCATTTTGGAAGAAAATGGATTAAAAAGTTTAATATTCGTAAAAACCTTTTCAAATCTAAAGATTCCATAAAAAAATCTATGATCATAAAAGAAGTTCTAGATAAACCCCTAACATTAAGAAAATAGTTTATTGTAGTTGATCATAAACATGCTTGGCTTCTTTTTCTAGCTTTTGCTTCGATTCATTGTTATAAATGATAAAATCAGCCATTTCAATTTTATCTTTTTCGGGCCATTGTAATTCTACTCTCTTTAAAAATTGATCTCTGCTGAGGTCTCCTCTCTTCATCACTCTTTCAGCTCTTACTTTTAAATGAGAGGTTACAACAATTACGTAATCCATGTGTGTATCAGCACCAGACTCGTAAATTAATGCTGCATCAACTATAAAAATTTCATGACAATTTTCTTTTAAAATCGTTTCAAAAGACGAGTCGATTTCTTGGAAAACATAAGGGTGGATAATTGTATTCAGTTTTAATTGATAAAATTCATTTTGAAACGCAATTCGACTTAATTTCTTTTTATCAATAGATCCATCTGCTGAAATAATATCTGATCCAAATTCAGATATTAACTCTTTTTGAGCAATTTCATTTTCAAGGAGTATGTTTTTTGCAATTACATCAGCATCAAAAACATAGGCGCCCCATTTGTTAAACAGAGCACTAACTTCACTTTTCCCCGATCCAATTCCTCCTGTCAAGGCCACTTTTAACATTTCAATTTATAACCTCTAAAATACTCTTTGTAATTTCTTCAACTTCGCCTATACCATTAATATTCTTTAAAATATTTTTGTATTGATAATATTTAATTAATGGTGCAGTTTGTGCCCAATAAATTTTTTGCCTCTTTTTAACAATATCTACGGATTCATCGCTCCGACCTGAAAATTTTCCCCTTTCTAAAATTCTTTTAATTAGTTCATCTTCATTTGCAGTTAAGTTTATAGCAAAATCTAAATTATGATTAATTTTATTTAATAATTTATCGAAACCTGTAGCTTGAGGAATTGTCCTTGGGAAACCATCTAATAAGTATCCTTTATTTTGAATTTGTACAGAAATTTTTTCTGATATTATATTTAATATTAAATCATCTGGAACTAGGTTACCATGGTCAATGTAAGATTTTGCAACTTCACCTATTTTAGTATTTTTTTGTATCTCGCCCCTTAAAATTTCACCTGTTGATAAATGTGTAATATTTAGTTTTTTAGATAATATTTTCGCTTGTGTGCCTTTACCCACTCCAGGTGGCCCCATAATTAATAGTTTCATAAATTCTAAAAATACTTAAATTAAAATTCCTGCAATAGTCGCAGTTAGCCAAGAGGCTAATGCTCCTCCAATCATCGCTTTAAAAACGATTTTTGATAAAATATTTCTCTTTTCTGGAGCCATAGAACCAATTCCACCAAGTTGAATACCAATAGATCCAAAGTTAGCAAATCCACATAATGCATAGCTAGCAATGATTGCTGACCTTTCTGAAATTAAATTACTATTTACTAATTCTCCCAAGCTTCCATAAGCAATAAGCTCTGTCAAAATAATTTTTTCGCCCATAAGCCTTCCGACTAAGTTCGCTTCTTCCCAAGGTATGCCCATTGTCCAAGCAAGGGGTGAAAAAATTATTCCTAAAATATCCTGAAGATTATAATTTGAAATATATTCTAAACAAAAATTTATCATGCTAAGGATTGAAATAAAGGCTATTAGCATAGCTCCTATATTTGCCGCCAATTTCAATCCTTGTGTAGCTCCTTTCCCAAGAGCATCCATAGCATTTTCAGTAATCCTTTTATTATCTAGATTTAGTTTATTAAGTGAATTTGTTTTTTTCGTTTCTGGATAAATTAATTTTGAAATAACTAGAGAGGCAGGAGCAGACATGATACTCGCTGCTAGCATATGACCTGCAATACCCGGAATATTTTCAAGCCAAAGAACATAGAGTGCGAGTACAGAACCTGCAACAGTAGCAAAACCTCCAGTCATTACAGACATTAATTCAGAAGTAGTCATATTCTTAATATATGGGCGAATTAAAATTGGAGCTTCTGTTTGCCCAACAAAAATATTTGCAGAAATACTTAGAGTTTCTGCCCCACTAGTTTTCATACTTCTTTGCATTAATATAGATACCCATCTTACCACAATTTGAATAACCCCAAAATGATATGCGATAGAAATCAGACTAGAAAAAAAAATAACAACTGGTAACGCCCTGAATGCAAAATTAATCATTGCTTCATGATATCCTACTCCAGGGACAAAAGAGCTAAACAGAAAATCACTGCCCTGGTCAGAAAAACTTATGAGAGTTTTAAAAACTCTATCAATAAAGAGAAATTGTGATTTCACAAATGGAATTTTAAGAATGATTAAACCTAAAAGGCCTTGTAGGCCTAGTCCCCAAATTATTGTTTCAAATTTTATAGCCTTACGATTATTGGAAAGAGTATACGCAATCATTAGTAGAGAAAATATTCCTATAAAACCTATATACATTAGAATTATATTTCTTTAGGAAGTTGAAAACAACTTCTACATCTTGCTTCATATTTATCAAGCTCTCCCAAAACAACCTGAGCTTTATCACAAGTTGTTCTTTGTGTATACGATGCAGGATTACCGCATAAAACACAAATGGCCCTAAGTTTGTCAAGATAATCTGCTTCACACATCATTTCTGGCATTGGGCCAAATGGTTGGCCTAAATAGTCTGTGTCTAAACCTGCTGCAATAACACGCTTTTTTTTGTAGGCTAGTGTTTTACAAACTTTTACTATAGAATGATCGAAAAACTGTACTTCATCAATTCCGATTACATCATAATTCTTTGATAAATCTGTAATTTGTGAAGGTGAATTAATCATAATCGATTTTAATCTATTCATATTGTGACTTACAATGTGATCATTACTGAATCGGGAATCTGTTTTAGGTTTAAAAATAATTGTTGCCATTTTGGCTATTTCAGCTCTTTTTAATCTACGAATGAGTTCTTCTGTCTTACCAGAAAACATGTTCCCACAAATTACTTCTATCCATCCTGTGTTGAGTGGCTTTAATGTCATATCTATATTAAATCAATTCTGGATTTAATTTGTTTAACCAATTTATCTTTTAGATCTGTCCCCTTGAGAACTATATCGGAATAAGATTTTGTAGGCTGAACGAACTTTTTATGCATTGGTTTTACGGTAGAATAATATTGTTTTTTTATGGATTCTCGAGTTCTTCCTCGTAAACGAACATCTCGTTCTATTCGTCGACTAAGTCTTATGGGTTCTGGGGTATCAATATAAATCTTTAATGAGAAAAACTTATGAAGGCTAATGTAATAAAGCATGAGAATGCCTTCAATAATTATTATAGGACATGGTTTAACTTTTTGATCAACTTTTTCTCTTAAGTGTTTAATAAAATTATAATTAGGAATCGATACACTTTTTCCAGATAGAAATTTCTTTAAATGGTCTTCGATAAGAATTGAATCTATTGCATTTGGATGATCAAAATTCTGATTGCATCGACTTTCGTAATCCATGTGAGAAATATCTTTGTAGTATGAATCTTGTTCTATAATTAATATATTCTTTTTTGGATAGAAATTACCAAGGCTTCTTGCTAAATATGATTTCCCTGATCCACTTCCCCCAGCAATTGCAATGACCTTTGTATTCATACTAAGTCTTTCCGGCTAAAAGCATCAGGGATTAATTTGCTACTGTATATGGTTTTCACCAACCCATGCATATCACATATATGTACTGGTATTTCACTACATAATTCCCATATAACCTGCCTGCATGCTCCACAAGGCATCCCTGCATTTTTTGTGGCAACTGCAATTGATTTAAACTTGTTATAGCCTTCAGCAACTGCTCTATACAAAGCAACTCTTTCTGCGCAACAAGTTAATCCATAGCTTGAAGACTCAATGTTGCAGCCTCCAATTATTTCTCCTGTGTTTACTTCTACTGCAGAACCCACTTTGTATTTTGAATAAGGGGCGTATGCTTTCGCACACATTTTTATTGCTAATTTTATTATGTCGTTGTTCATTAGAATTTTATTCTAAATTTTTGTATATATTTTATCGATCCTATTCCTGCAACAAACCCACCTATATGGGCAAACCAAGCAATTCCACCATTTGTATCTATTCCTAAACTATTTAAACCGTTTGATAATTGAATCAGAAACCACATACCGAGTACAATCTGAGCAGGAACAACTAAAGTAGTAATAAAAATTATAATAAAAGCAAAAACATGGACCTTAGCTTTTGGAAAACTTATCATGTATGCTCCTAAAACTCCAGCAATAGCACCACTAGCCCCTACCATAGGTATCGAGGAGTTAGTATCTACTGCATATTGTGTAAAGGCTGCTCCAATACCACATAAGATGTAGAATACAAAAAATTTAAAATGACCTAGTATACTTTCTATATTATCTCCAAAAATATATAAAAACCACATATTGCTTAAAATATGAGTAAAGCTACCATGGATAAACATAGAAGATAGTATTGAAAGTAAGTTAAATGAACTAGGAACAAAGCCAAAAGTATAAAACAACATTCTATCATCAGTAAAGATAGAGTAATAAGTAAAAGTTAAAAAAACAACAATATTTATTAAAATAATTATGTATGTAATATATGGGAATAGTACTCTTGGATTGTCGTCTTTGTAAGGAAAAAACATTAAAAAACAGAAAAGTAAATTATTTTATTAGTTTCGTTTTCCATACGATCTTTTACTTTAAAACTAATTGAATAGGATCCTCTATTAAGTTGTTTATCTAAATTATATGAAACTTTCTGTTGGATTGGTTGAAACGCTGGGTAAAGAACAGTCTCGTTTAATTTTAAAGAAAAAGAAGATTCTTTCGCTTCAATGCCCGATAAATGATCCTCAACAGTTATTGAAATCTTATTCATATCTTTTATACTGTAGCGGCCACCATTCCCAGGAAACATTTTACTGATTTTTGGAGGTTCTAGATCTTGAATGATCGTTATGGCATCCATATGCTCAAGTGATGCTGTTAGAATCATTTTTCTACGGTTATTTTTTGTAGTGGCATAATTCCATTTTTCCTTTTTCGGGTTATAATAATAAATACCTAGGTTTTTATGTTCAGATAGATCTTTATCATAACGAATACTGACTTGGACTTCTCCTTTTAATGCTAGATCAAATGGTTGTAGTTGGTATACGGGAGACAACTGAAAACCTTTTTTAATAGGTGCGGAAATTTCTACTTCATCAATCCACATAACACTATTCTGGTAAAAACTTCCAGGTGAAGATTTCACAGAACAATTGCGATCAATTGAAAATGCTATACTTTCATTACCTGGTACTACAGGAGTAAAGGAATAATGGAATCTGGTTTGTCTAGACAAGTCTTTATGCGATAATTCAACATCAACATATTTAATTCGATCAATATTATGATGCGATAATTTTTCTGAGAGATATACATTTGGCTGTATTTGTTCTAATTTAAATGCTCGGAAGGTGTTATCATTTGCTAGTTTTAATTGTGCTATCGCAGGAACATAATTATCCAAGCTAACCTGAAAAAACATACCTCTTTCAGTATTGGAGATTTTCAAATCTGGTCTAACATCTACAACACTCAATTCAGATGATATATCCGTCCAGTGATAGGGATTTACCATCCCACCTAATTGATTAATTCCTATTATTTGTAATACTCTTTTTTCTAATGAAGAGGTAGCTAAAGTAATATGAAGGTCTTTTTTAACTCGTTCAGTATTGATTAATTCAACTTTTTGATCTGCAAATCCGTAAGGTGTAAAGCTATACACTATTGCGTTTTTTATTGGTAAACCTCCCCTTCGCGGTATTAATGCAAGTGTTACAACTTTTCGATCTCGATAAATTTCTTTAGCTTCAAGGGTCATCGGGAATGTTCCCGCTAAAATACCTCTTACAACAGTTTTGTTATTTTGAGCATCATAAATATTTATTTCTACTGAGTGATAACCCGGAGATAAACCTAAAATCCCGGTTGAATTAATCGTGTGAATAGACGTTTTTTTATGTTCAGGAAGTTTGTAAAGCTTTTGAAATTCACCTAGGTTCTGCTTTTTTAGATCGTATTGAATGATAGTTTTGGCAAATTTCCCTTGCCTAAAAGGAATCTTAGTGTATTCCAACTCAAACTCTTTTTGATTATCCACTATTAATTCTATTCTATTGAATTGATATATATTGTTAGCCCCCTCCCTCTTATCAACAGCTTTTATCGCAAAGCCAAACTCCCCAAAAACGCTCAAAGTATCTGCAAAATGATAGACTCCTTTCTTGTCCCTAAAAAGGGGGAATATCTGTGTAAGTGGACTTGCATTAATTAGAGCTCCGGGGCTGATGGGGATAACAGCTATCTCTTTTGCTATCGGTTTAGTATTATCTTCAAGTTCAAATGCTCTGGTTAAAGGATTTAAGGGAACACTTTTGCTAGTTCTATACTCAAAATGAATGTGAGGAGCAAAAGAATTTCCAGTATTACCAGAAAATCCAATTAGGTCACCCTTTTTTACTTGGAAATCTTTAGGCGAAAATTGAGTATCTACAACATAACTCTTTCGTTTGCCTTGTTGAAGTCTCCATATTTTTTCTATAACGGGATTAAAAGATTCTAAATGGGCATATACCACTTCATGGCCAGAATTAGTTCTCAAGTATAGTGCTTTACCATATCCTGTGTAATTAGATCTAATTCGACTTATGTATCCATCTTCTACTGCAAGAACTTCTAATCCAATTTTTCCACCTGTTTTTACATCTATTCCCATGTGAAAATGATCATCTCTATTTTCACCGAAGTTTGAAGAAAACACTTTATTCACTTGAGTTGGCCACATAACATCTTGCGGCAGGATGCTTTCAAAAGCTAGTATGAGAATTATTGTAAAAGTTCTTATCATGTGGAATTTATGAGTAACAATTTATTTAGAGAATAACTTGGTTATCAATGAGTGATTTGTTTACTGAATATACTTGATGTAAACTCTATAAAACAAATTTATGAATTAAATAAGGAATTAAAATGAAAAACATGCTGTTAGTATTAGGGTTGATATTTATTCCGTCAACTGCTTTTGCCTTAATTGGTTTTGGAATACAAGCTGGAAGTGATCTATCAAAACTGGGCCCAGAAACTTATGTTGATAATTCTGGGGAGATACCAGTTGTCTTTAATTCTTATGAAATGAAAAATAGCCCGGTAGGAGGTGGTGCTTACGCTTTCGTAGATCTTTTTGGATTTGCTTTAGAGGGTGATTTTGATTTTGCAGTTGGTGAATATGAATTTGATTTCGGGAACGAATATATTACCTTAGACCCTGTTCAATTTGCTTGGGGCAGATTTTCTTATGCCACTACATTAAAAAAGAATATTATGGATATTTCTATTCCTTTTTTAGCGAAAGCAGCAATAAATGCAGGAGGAGGTTTTGGAGGGCATATTTCGACTCCAAGAGCAAGTATTGAAATGGTCAAAGAGCTTTTTGGAGATAATCTAGTGGCTTTTGGTAATCCTTTAGAAGAAGATGCCAAGACAGCTGAAGATTTAGAAAGAGAACTTATTACTTACTTAGAAGATAATTCAATTGAAGCAAGTGGGTTTCATCTACAGGCTGGGTTAAGATTTAAGGTTCTTGTTCTTGATACTCATTTGAATGCAAGATACAATTTAGCAAAGAACGTTTATGATGGTAAAAATGGTTTTTTACAACTAATGTTTAAAATAGGCTTTGCTATTTAGTTTTAGAAATAGCCACAAAGGAATGGTGCTTCCTAGCCATTTCCTTTTTTATAATTCATTTGTTATGCAATGCACAGACCCACCGCTTAACTGAAATTGACTAGTTGGTGTAATTTTGACTTTTATTCCAAAGTCGCTTAATCTTTCATCAATTGAAGGTATAGAAAAATAATCAGGCCTGAAAATTGTTCCAGGCAAAGGAAGTGAATTTATGGCGAATCTTCCAGCTTTTTTTGCCGTTCCGAGAGCATCACCAATCGGGATTTTAAAAATATGAATATTATTTTCATCAGCAAACCGATATAAAAACTTTTTAGAAGCAATATTTATCATGTCTTCGCACGCGATAATTGCTATTATGTACCCATCTTTATTCAAAACGGGTGTAAAGAAAGTATCTAAATGAAATCCACTTCCAATAAGTATTATAACATTTTTAACATTTAGTTCTCTTGCGACAAAGTCTATTCCTTTTCGAGTATTTCTTTGTAAACCGCTAAATAATATTTTATTTTTTGCGCAATAATAGAACTCACCTCCATCAGCACTCCAACCAGATTTATCAGGCATTTCGATTGTTTTAATTTTTAGTTTTTCTAGCAAGTGAATTATAATTTTATTTTCTATCCGTCTTTTCGGTTCACCAGCCCTAAGAATTATCGCTTTACCATTTTGATTCGAGATATACGGATCTCTTATAAACACAAAATCATGGTTTGGATCTTCACTATCCAATTGCTTTGGGAAATCAAGCTCTATTATTTCATGGCCTTCTTCTTTGATAGACTTAATTAGAGCATTTCTTTCTCTAACCAGAAGATCATTATTGGGAATTTCCCCTTCTTTCATAGCAGGGTTATCAAAGTATTTTGGCACTCCATTTTTCCACCAACCTGATTTAGGCAACTTTGATAAAACAATTTTCATCAGTTAAATACCTTCTGCCGATTTTAAAAATATTTATATATATTCTAAATCTAGTGCAACACGGACAACATTTTCTTCAAAGTAAATGATAGAGTTTTTAATATTCATATTTACTTTTATTTTTCCCTTCGAGGTTTTTAGTTTTAGAAACTTTTCTTTTGGTTTAGGTCCGTGAAACTTTAAACCACTCTGATAGAATTTACTTAAATCAATTTTTCCATAGACTGTGCCTTTACGTTCCATCTTTACCACCGGTGCTTCTATGAGTAAGCTAACTTGATTATTATCATAACTATACTCAACGAATATCTTTTTTTTGACATTCTTTTTTATGTTTATTTTCCCTTTTTTAAAAGTCACAGTTGTTAAAAAATCAGCAGAGCCATATTCAAAGTTCACTTTGGGATCTTTTATTGACCAAATAGCTTGATCTCCTTTAGGTCCTTTGGGAACTTCATGATTGCCTATTATTTTTAAATAATCATTTACTAAGTCCTCAGAAATTGAAATTGAAATTTCGCTTGCAGATATGATCGATGTAATTATATAAATAAAAAGGAAAGCTCTATGCATATTTTCTCCAAATTATTTGCGAAATAAATAATGAATATTTTTATTAGACTTTTTAAAGTTTGCTTTGGCTCTATAATAAATTACTTACTTAAGGAATATTAACACATTTAAATATTAAAAAATGTTTAATGTAAAAATGAATCGTAAAAATTTTTTTAAATATAGAAATTAAAATTTCCTGAAATTTTGTATAAATTTAATCATGTCCGAGACTTCTAAGAAAGTCAATACAGCCATGTTCAATAATCCAATGGAAACTTTTCCAGGTTTAACTATTGATGATCTCAATCGCTATTTACCGGCTCTCCAAACAATGCAAGACATTAAAATGGATTCACAACATATGAAGGAGGGTATGTTTTTAGCAAATTGTTTAGATGGTTTGCGTAAGCTACCTAGTAACAGTATTGATTTGATAATTGCAAACCCATTAAATAAAGAGTCTGGAGGAAGTCCTGAATTTGGTAATGGTAATACTCTNCAAAGNTATTATCAGTGGAACCAATCGTGGGTTGAAGAATCACNAAGAGTTNTAAAAAATTCAGGATCNTTNTATTTGTTTTCATCTTGGGAATATTCTGGGATGTTCCAAGGGNTNCTNAGCAACTNTTTTTACGTTCAATCTAGAATAACTTGGCGCAATAAGTTTAATAACAGTAGTAAAAAAATCTGGAAAAATGATACTGCTGATATTTGGTTTGTTACTAAATCTGAAGAGTTTTTGTTTAAACAAAAACCTGTAGGCATAAATACAATTAATCAATTAGTTAATGAAGAAATTGAATCAAATTTATGGTTAGATATTCCAGGTGTTCCTGAAACATGTGGGAAATATCCTCAAAAACTATTTTTACGAATTATTGAAGCAAGTAGTTTTAAATTAAATTGGATTTTAGATCCATTTATGTCTGTTGGTGATGTAGGAGTTGCGTGTAAAACGATAGGGAGACGTTTTATTGGCTTCGAAACAAATAAAGATAATTTACTACTGTCTATGAAAAGAGTTGAGAACAGTTGAAATGAGTTTGTTGAAAATTATAATTGACGAAATGTATACATCTATGAAGTCTGGCGATAAAGACAAGGCTGACACCCTCAGAACTCTCATTGCAAAATTAAAGGATCAACAAATAAAATTAAGAAAAGATATTTCAGATGAAGAAGCCCTTAAGGTTATTAAAACGTTAGTAAAACAAAGAAAAGAATCTGCTCAAATTTATTCAAAAGCAGGACGAGAAGAACTTGCTCAAAAAGAAAATTTTGAAATCAGTATTTTAAATAAATACCTTCCTAAAACAATGTCTGATGAAGAGACTCTTAGACTAATTGAACAAATAATTCTTGAGACTAACGCAAAGGATCTTTCAGATATTGGTAAGGCTATGTCGTTAGTTATGCAAAAAGGTAGAGGGAAAATTGACGGGAAAAAGGCAAATAATATGTTAAGGTCCTTATTAGAATAAATGCCTTCTTTTTTAGATAGTCTTGCAATTTTCATAATTATTTTAATGGGCTATAGTGGTTTCACAAAAGGGTTTATAGAAGAGTTTGGTAGGTTGTTATCCCTCGTACTAGCTGCTTTAATTTCAATATCAAATAGTATACCTTTATCTGGTTACCTAAGCAATTTTCTTAAATATGATGGAGCTTTTTTACTTCCATTATCCTATGCGATCTTAGTTGTCTTATCAATGTGGATTGGAAGAATGGTTACTAAATTTTTACATATAGCTTTTTTATCTGTTGAAAATCGTCTAATGAATCATACTATGGGCTTTTTTTTCGGGATAATTAAAGGTGCGACTCTTTTAATTATACTCGTTTGGTTCATATCAATACTTCCTTTACAGAAATGGACGGATATAATAAATAAAAACTCTAAATTGATAACTTATAGTAATCAAGTTAGAACATCGGTAATCTCTTTTTTTAACTTGGAGGATCCCATTTCCCTCGGTGAGTACTATATTAGAGAGATAACACAACACTAATGTCTCAAATACCTCAAACTGTCATAGATTCAATCCGTGAAACATCAGATATTTTGGACGTCATTTCTCAATTCGTTGATTTAAAACAAAGAGGTACAAATTATTTTGGTATTTGTCCTTTCCACGAAGAAAAAACAGCTTCCTTTAGTGTTGCACCTTCAAAGCAAATATATCATTGTTTTGGTTGTAATAATGGGGGGAATGTCTTTTCTTTTGTTATGGAATATCAAAAAATATCGTTTCCTGAAGCGGTTAGATTTGTAGCTGACAGATATAATATTGAAATTAAGTTAGGAGTAAACGATTCGCGAACAGAGATGCATTCAGCTCTCTATGAATTACATGAAATTGCTATACAGTTATATCAGGATACTCTTTTTTCTAAAAAAGGAGTAGAAGCACTAACCTATTTATATGAACGTGGATTAAGTGAAGATATTATAAGACAATTTAAAATTGGTTATGCATTAAATACTTGGGATCATTTAGTAAATAATGTAAAAGGGAAAGGGTTTTCAAAGAACCAAATAGATCAATCTGGATTATTTATCTTATCAGAAAAAGGTGTTTTTGATCGCTTTAGAGGCAGAATAATGTTTCCAATTTTTCATCCTTCCGGAAAGGCAATTGCATTTGGAGGCAGAGTATTTAATAATGATGATCCTGCTAAATATCTAAATTCACCAGAGACCCCTCTTTACAAAAAAGGGAGTGTGTTTTATGGGTTGCAGGCATCAAGAGATTCTATTCGTAAAAAAGCCTGTGTGGTCTTGGTTGAAGGATACATGGATTTTTTAAAACTCTATCAAGGGTCAGTTTCTAACATCTTAGCTACTTCAGGAACGGCATTTACAGAAAAACATGTATCGGCGCTAAATCGAATAACAAAAAAGGTTATTCTGGTTTATGATGGTGATGGTGCGGGTGGGAACGCAGCTGTAAAAGCAGGGTGGACTTTATTGCAAGGGGGATTGGACCCAATGGTGATTAGACCTCCAGAAGGACTAGACCCGGATGATTGGATCGATAAAATTGGAGATGAAAATATTCTAAAAGCAATAGCCAAACCAGATTCTTATATTAATTTTAGCATAAACTTTCACAAAGGAGATAAGTTAGAAGGGGCTGAACGAAAGGAATACATAATTCTATTAGCTAGGGAATTAAAAAAAATTAAAGACAGCATAGTACGAAATGATTTAATTCGAATTGTTTCCTCAAAACTGAAGCTAGATGAAAAGGATTTACTTCGTACTGTGAAAACTCAAAGAATTATAGAAAGCAGATTTGTTGTAGAGGCTCCAAATGATCAAAAGGATATTAATTTTACATCTAAAATAGAGAAGGCTCAATTTGAATTAATTAAACTAATGCTGAATTCAGAAAATCAAATCAAAGATAATGTGGAAAGAAGTATACCAGAAGAATTAATAACAGTACCAATTTTAAAAAAGATTTACAAAATTATAAAAAATCAGAATTTGTCTGTAGAATCATCTTCAATTATCGAGTATTTTAAGGATAAGAATGAGCGCGAGTTAATAACTAAAATGCTTTTCGAAACTGTAAATGAAACTTATTTTGAAGAAATTGTATTTGATTGTTTAAAAATCTTAAAATCAGAACCAATTAAACGACAAATATCGGAGATTCGCATTAAGATTCGGGAAAAAGAGTCAAAAGGTCAAGATTCTATCAAAGAGCTAAGAGCTTTAGCTGAATTAAGAAAAGAATTAAATGCTATATAGAAATCAATACCTTAAAATTCCTTTAGTACTTTTTTTTATATGTATTAATTTAATATTTTCAACTCAAGTTCAATTAATTACAGCACACAAAAAAAGTAATGGTGTTTTACTTAGGATCGTTACTAATTCTATTGTAGACATTGAAAATATTGCTGGATGGAAGGGGCAAGAAAATTGGTTTTATCTTACACTTAATGGTTCTTATCTAAGCCCAAAGGCCCTTGAAGATTTATCATTTGAGTTCCCATTGGTGGATATTGAGATAACAGAAAATAATCAATCAGTTCAAATTGGTTACCTTTTTAATACACCCATTGAAGATTTCGAAATATTCCATTCGAATGCTAGTCGGGTTCTATTAGTGCAAGTTTGGGAGTCATTAAGTGATAGTTTACGTTCTGAAGTCAAGCTTTCAGAGGGCACAAATATCAATCGTGTCTTTACACTGCCAAAAAATGAATCTAAAGGTAGTCCTTTTTATGATTCTTTCGTTTACGCTAGAAATAAATACGGGCCAGAAAAATATTTCGTATGGTATAATAATTGGTATTCTACACAAGATAGCCTAGACATAGATAGTTTAAAGGAAGTGAACAACCAGTTTACTAATGCTTCTAATAACTATAATGAACCAAAACCTTTCAAATACAGAAAAAGAAAAGTTAACGTAAGTGGTCCACCACCACCGCCGAAAACATTAAAAAAGGATGCTATTGATATCTCATTTATTTTAGATGAAGGTCTCCTTCTATCTGGATCTAAAAGATCTCGCGATGTCAAAGCCCTTCAAGAAGCTCTAATTTCATTAGGGTATTATTTAGGTGAAGGTGGCGTATATAATGATGGAGTAGATGGCGAATTTGGTCCAAACACAGAAGATGCTGTGATACAATTTCAACTAGATAGAGGTTTTAATAGTGCAAACGTAGATGGTATTGTTGGAGAGGGAACTCATAAAGAATTATTAAGGGCTTTATCGGGTGAAAGATCTTTGGCTTCTGCTAAGCGTAAAATTGATGATAGCCGTAAAAACGATGATACTAAAAAAGTTGATATGGGGCAAACATTTGGTAGTGTTATGCAACAGAGCAGAGAGACTGCGAAAGAATTGCTAAATCAAGCGCCTGTAACTACTCAAGTAAAGCGAGAAAAAAGACGATTACAAAATATTAATGAAATAAATCTTTTACCTCCAGATTTATCTAAAAGAAAAACATTTCTTAGGCTGACTTGTAATCTTGACGGTGCAAATGTCTTTATCGATGGATCCCTTATCGGTACTACACCGCTCCTAAAGAAATTACCAATTACTCCTGGATGGCATAGAGTGAGAGTTGTAGATCCACTATCTCCTCCTCCAAAATTTGCAATGGATGTGCCAGATTATCAGGACATTTATGTTCCAAAAGGGCGAACCCAAAAAATCAGGATAAATCTAGCAACATCAAATCAGGAATCTTTAGATTAAAATGAAAATTATCTTCTCCAGTATTTCACTCTGGGGAATAATCGGACTAACTCTTTTTCCAAGC
>NZKX01000106.1 GCA_002694025.1 Fidelibacterota bacterium
GAAATTTGTCTCCAACGGAACGGGCTGGTGACCCAGATGGTCAAGAGATTTATTTAATCGGCGGTCTAAATCAGAAGAATGCTGTTAAAGCCAAAAGATACTATAAATTAAGAAGGCTTAATGGTTTTAATGATTTTGGAACTACAGACTTTACCAGGTACGAGCTACAATGTTGGATGCAATGGGGTGATCGATTTTTATCCCCCTCTAGTCGATATGCAAATGACTACATGCATGAAAGAAGGATTTCAACTATTATGACAGTATTTGAGTTGTGATTAAAAGAATTTTTACTCGGTCTTCAGCTGGAATGACTATGTTAGAACTTGCTGCAGCAATTGTTGTATTAAGTATTATTGCAATAGGGATGACAAGCGGAGCTCAAGCTGTTATGTATCACTATCAATCTGACATTGTGCGCCAGGATCTTCGCCAATACGGAAACCAAATAATGAGAGAAATATCTACAGAGCTAAATCTTGCACAAAAAGTAGAGATAGATGGACAAAATGGATTTTCAAGGATTAAGCTTTATCAATATTTTACGGACATATCCCCAAAGTTAACAATTTCATGTAAGCAAAGAACTGGAATAGAATTTAATAGTGATGTCCCACTCAACGGTGTTTTAAATTTTCCCAATGAAGGTGTATTTAGGGGGCCAAAAACTAGGTCGGTTTATGTGGACGATTTCATTGCAGAATTTGACATGGATGGAGGACCGGGATTGACTCAATTTAAGAATTCATTTATAAAATTAACTCTAATTTTAAGCATGGATTCAGACATCATGGATGAAAATTTACAAGCAACTAACGAAGAACATATTTTTTATAGAAAAATATTTTTAGGAACTCCTTACATTCAAAATAAGATGACTAATAATATGGGCGGAAGCGATAATGTTTAGTTATGCGAACAAAGGTAGTGCAGCTCCCCTTGCTTTATTATTTACTGTAGTAAGTATGTTTTTTACAACTGCCTATTTAAAAAATTCTTTTAGCCAAGCAGCCATGGAAAAATATCGATATACTGAATGGAAAGCTCTATATGCTGCAGAGGCAGGGTTGAATGACGTTGGAATCATTGTTTTGCCTTACATTACATCTGATACCCTCTTACTTCCTAATGGAGTTATGTATGGTGAGGATGAGGAGAACCAACCAATTGGCATGTATAAGGATATTGCTTGCTCTACTCAGCTTATTCCAAATACCACTAGAAAAGAGTATAAAGCCTATTCTACTGGAGTGGCTGAATATCTAACTTCTAGTGGTACTCCCGTTTCGATTGAGCGCAGAGTCTTTACTTCTATGGTTCCACAAGGTTTTGAAGAATTTATGTACTTTACTCATGAGGAAGCGCCTATTGGTCCTGGAAATACAGGCACTGTTAATTTTGGTGGTTCTGATGATCTTGAAGGGAAAGTACACACTAATCGTTCCATGACTTTCAGTCAATTTGGGTGTCCCGATTTTTCAGGTGAAGTAAATATTACTTTTGAGGCTATTGAGCAAAATGGTAACGCAATCAATTGGGGAGGATGTAACGAAGGTGTATTTGAGGATGATGATGGTAACACTATTTTAGATACTGTGTCTCAAATTATTTTCCCGCCTGACAATTCAGCAGAAGTAGCTCGGCAAAATGCAACAAAAATATTTACTGCTGATGATAAATTGTTTAGATCAGGTAAAACAGATACTCTGATTATGACAGAAATCAATTTTGTTGAGGGTGGTTATTGGGCGACGCAGTGGACATATAATATTCCTCCTGTGGGGTCCCCACCAGCAGAATATGATTTTACATGGGTGGATCCTGAAAGTTATCCAGGTAATTCCTTAGCATTGGATGAACCAAATTCCGCAAGATTCGCAATTCCTGGGTCTTTTGAATCAGAGGTTGGATATGATGCAACATGGTTGGTGGTTTCAGGAAATGATTTAAATGGCGTACCTGTTGATCCTGACTTGTTTGATTCTGGAGACAATGTAACTCTTGTTAATGAGGCAGGAAATGTTGCTTCAGGATTTGAAGTCGCAAATGCGATCCCATTTGGTGACAATGTTGCAATTTCAATCGGGCCTGGGTTCTTTACATCAAATCCACCGAATGCACCGCCTGCTGCCTTTGGATTTGTGCCAGGAGAAGTTATAACGCTTACGAACCTAGATGCGCCTACAGGATTGGCTGAGGATTTTGAATGGAATGAAAATATTTTATATCATGACCATGACCTTACGGAGGCAAATCCTGAAAATTGGGACAGTTACTGTGGGGCTGGAGATAGACAGCATTTTGATTTTGATTACTGGGTAGCTGGAGGAATTAATTGCGATATCTTTACTTGTCCAAACGAAATTTATAACAGTGAGCATGTTTATATGAGTAGGACCTTTTTTTCTCGTAGGAGCTCTCCTCAAATTATTTACATAAAAGGCGGACAGGTTCTTGTTCGAGGGGTAGTTGATGGTCAATATACTATTGTCACTGATGATTACACGGAATATAGGGTTCACTCATCAAGTAGCACCGTTGACAGAGTATGGGGTAATATATGGCTTATTGATGATATAGTCTATTCAGATTCTTATGGGAATGGACAAATTATTCATCCTCAAGACGGTGGTACTAACAATGTACTTGGCCTTATTGCTGGAGGAAGTGTAATTATAGCTAATACTCTTCCCAATGGAGCAAGAGGTGGTGGNGNTGGNAATGGTAATATTAANATTAATGCTGCGATTTTAGCNATGAATGGTGGTTTTATTTCCCANTANTGGCAAAATACAACTTCTGGTTANTCCGGTCCTCTGATAACAAACTATGATCCTCGACCCATTGGGGATGGTAGAGGAGGTCACAGAAATAATTACAGACCTGATTCGCAAACTGGCATTTATTCATCTAATAATCAAGGTGATTATAGGGGCTTTGTTAGATTATGGGGTTCCGTTGTACAATTTCGAAGAGGTTATATGAAACGTAATCAGACAGGTCCATATATGACTGGCGATATAGGCTATGATAAAGATTATCACTACGATTGGAACTTAAAACTTAATCCGCCTCCATATTTTCCTGATCTTCAAAACACAAACAACACAGTGATTTTAAAAATGGCTTCATATGGCGAAGCAAATAGAACAAATGATTAAAAATAAGAAACTATCATGTATTTAGGATTAGATATAGGCAGACAGTATGTTAAGATGACTGTTGTAGAGAAAACAAAAGAAGGATATAAAATCCTTGATGCTGGTTATCGTTCAGTTCCAGATGTCAATACTGCATTTGATCCGGAAAAAATTGACCGATCTCATATGGTAATGGCTGTTCGAGAATTATTTAAGCAACAGAATTTTAATCCTAAAAAGGCAAAAACACTTGTTACTGGTATTGGGGGCTCATCTGCTAGTATTAAGCAAATAACTACCATGGAAATGCCTACGGATGAGCTTGAGTCTGCAATGACGTTTGAAGCTCGAAAACATATACCAATGGATGGAACGGATGCAGTCATTGATTATCAGATTTTAGGTTCGAATAAGCAGGAAGTTGACAAGATTGATGTAGGGTTAGTCGCTTGCACTAAAGGCACTTTAACTAGTCATATGGATCTTCTTAAAGAGTGCGGACTTAAAGCAGGAATTGTAGATGTGAATCCCATAGCTATGAGCAATGCTTTTTCTTTTGTTAAGAATATCCCTGAAGATGGTTTAATAGTTATGTTAGATATTGGATCAGTTTCTTCTAGTTTGATTGTGTATGGTAAGAATCAACAGTTTTTCACTAGAGACCTTCCAGTAGGATCTCATCATTTTGTAAAGGAATTATCTAAGAAAAAAGAGATTGGGTATGTTGATGCGCAAGATACTTTGTTTAAAAGTGGTCTCTTAGTATCAACTAGTCAGAATAATGATAGTGTTGCTTCAGAAGGTACTGTTGGTATTGCAGAGAAAACTGTATATGACAGTTTACTTGAAGATATGAGGCGTTCTTTAAGGTTTTACGCTAAGCAAACTGGGCAAAGTTTTTTTCTTAAAATATTCTTATCAGGAGGTGGTGCTTCCACTCCAGGGCTAGTTGATTTTGTTCATCAGAAACTAAATATTGAATGTGCTGTTTTTGATCCTTTCGAAAATATTGAGGGTAAAGAAAATCTTTCGATATCCAACTCGTCTCAGTTTACTACAGCTTTAGGACTTGGTATTAGAGGAGGTATGAACAGTGAGTAAACAATATATAGTTATTAACCTAAATAAGGCAGAAAGCGCTGAAACTAGAATCGAAAGAGTAAAAGAGAGAGGTAGGTGGATTCTTTTTAGTGTGATTTTAGCTTTATTTGTTGGGGCAAATGCTAGAGTCATGATGATAGGTTTAGGTTACAACTCCATTATCGATAAAAAGAAAAAAGAAATATCAAGGTTAAAAGAAGAGATAAATAATCTTACTACTCAAGGAAAAAATTTATCTAAATATGATATTTTATCCTTTGCTGATTTGGAGCAAGATCGTTTTCTTTGGGCACAAAATATGGAAAAGATGGGGAAAGTTACTCCTGATGACATAGCCATAACCGGGCTTAGATATAAAAGGGAGAAATTGCTAATTTTTGGAATTGCATTAACTTTTGAAGATCGTAAAGATTTTGAAATAATTGATGAATACGTTCAGACTTTGCGAAATGATAAAGAATTTTCAGAAAATTTTAGTCGAATTAAATATATTGGACATAATAAAGTAAACATTAGAGGACAAGATATTATTCGATTTGAAATTGAAGCCAAATCAAAGAAAAATAAACGAAAATCATTTTTATAAATATTAGATATGTCAGAAAAAAGAAATATTATTTTATTTTCAATTTTGGTAGTTCTCTCTCTTTCTTATTGGATAGGAGCATCTTTTTTTATTAGCGATAAACCATTCCAGATTAAGGTATTAGAAGAGGAACAACAAGAACTTAATGAGAACCTAATTAGTGCTCAGATACTTGCTAGTCAGCTTGATAGAGTATTCACTCTTTTTCAAGAAAATTTAGCACTTTCTAAAGCTGATTCACTTGCAGATGACGCGAATTTACCTTTTTTAAATAATCTTACAGATATGCTTGAGGACCTTGATATTAAACTACTAGGTATAAAGCCTAAACCAAGAATGGATAAAATAACCTATTTAAAAGCTCCGTATGTGATTACTCTGGAGTGTACTTTCGAGCAATTTGGGAAGTTTCTTGCAGAGATAGAGCGCTCACCTCGATTAATAACTATAGATGAATTTGAGGTGAAAAATGGTATTGAGAGAATTAAGGCTAATACCGATGAGGAGAGACTAATATACCAAGAGTTTGTTGTAAATTTATCGACAATTACTCTTGTAAAATCAAAATCAAAGGTGGTTTCATGAGTGAAAGGTCTGTTACAATATGGAACCTTGTGGTAGGTTTTTGCATAGTCTCTATTATTGCTATGAGTTTCAAACTATTTCCGATGAATAAAAAATTTAATCGCTTAAAAGATAGATCTGCGGACTTGCAGTTTGGAACTGATAAAGAATTAGAAAATATCATATCTTATTTAGAAGGCAGATTAAAAGATCGAAGCGATTTTCAATTTGCTATTGAGAAGACTCCAATGTTACTAACTAATGTGCTATCTTTATCTGATGGTGGAGGTCGTAAAGCTAGAAGAAATAGGAATGCAATTAGGGTAGCATTTGTATATCAAAGGGATGAGCATTTTCAAGCTCAGATTGATTACCGAGGTAAGGCATTTACTGTCTCTGTAGGAGATACTCTTCCAAATATTGGGAAAATTAATCTTATTGATGGTACTCAAGTTCTTATCCAAACAAATGACGGAGTAAAATCATACCCTGCACCTGGCTTTGAATCATCATCGTGATAAAAAAAATTATGAAGGAAACTAGAAATATGAATACTTTTAGATTTGTGATTGGAATTACTCTTATGATAATCTCAACTAGTAAAGTAACAAGTCAAAATGAATCTGAGCCTAGTGGTGAGGAAAATACGCTTATTACAATACACGCTGAAGATGCGTTCCTACCTAGCATCTTAGCGATTCTTGCAAAAGAAAGCGGTTATAACATTGTTACTGACCCTAATGTCAATAAACAAGATAAAGTTTCGATACATTTGGATGAAGTCCCTATTGAGCAAGCCATTAACTTGGTTGTCAGAGCGGTTGGGTTAAGTTATGAGGTGGTTGGAAATTCATTTTTAGTTGCAGATCCAAAAAAACTCAAAGAAGAGGTTGGTGTTACTTCTTATGTTATAACGCTCAAATATGCATCGGCAGAAGATGTTAAAAATCTTTTACAGGATATTTCAGATCAGGTGCAAGTTGATATTCCAGGTAATAAGCTCCTTGTAAATGCATCACCAAAAAAAATAGCAGAAATAGTCCAAGTCGTAGAAAGTATTGATGTACCTGCAATTCAAATAATGTTAGAAACACGCCTAATTGAAGTAGCAGCTGATATTGAAGAACAGTTGGGTCTTGATTGGTCTAGAATAGCTAGTTATAAAACTATACTTGCTGAAAATGGAGTTCCTACGCAGGATGGTGGTGGTTCAGTAGTTCCAGATGACCAAACTATAGGACAGGTTCCNGCTACAATGGGGTTTAATCGTTTAAGTGGATTATTAGANAAGGANAAAACAGGNATTTTGCCTAAATATTTTAGCAGGCAGCTAACAGCTTTTGAACTAACTCTGGATCTATTGATGAGAAATAATAAAGCTGAGGTTCTTGCAGACTCTAGATTAACTACCATTAATGGTAGGGAAGCAAATATTAAATTAGTTGACATTGTGCCTTATATTCTTTCTTCTGGTGGTGTAGGAGGACAAGTTCAGGTTCAAAAAGAAGAAGTTGGAATAAAACTTAATGTTCTTCCAACTGTTAATACAGATGGATATATTACAGTAAAAGTAGAACCGGAAGTGTCTACAATTTTTGAATTTATAGGCCCAGATGCAAATATACCTAGAGTTAAAAGTAGAATGTCATCCACTACTATAAGGGTAAAGGATGGAGAGTCAATTATTATTGGGGGATTGTTAAGTAATGATAAAAAAGAAACTTCCTACAAGTTTCCCATACTTCACAAGCTACCGTGGATAGGAGAAAAATTATTTACCTCCAATGGTGTTATTGAGCGAAAGACAGATCTAATCATTCAAATTACTCCTAAAATTATTCAAGATGAGTATACAGGAATAGCAAAATCAGAGGCTATAAAACAATATGAAGACTATGTTATAAAGGATGCTTACCAAGAGAATGAGGTGAAAAATAAAAATTTAAAATCTGAAAAGGATGGGAAAGAATGATTAATTACCTAAAACCAATGATAACTTTTTTACTAACATTATATATATTTATTGGATTATCATGCGATGATCGCTTACCTGAAGAAGTTGATCAAGTGGTCAATGGAACACTTGAGATTGTTGAGGTACAACCTGTTTGTTGTTTTGATAGTGACTCACCATTTTTTGGAGTTGAGGTCGGTGAAGTTGTTTCAGGCTATACTATGATGAAATTATTAGTTACTCTCAGGGACGAGGGCGGAGTACTTCAGAAGGGAAAAACGGTAACATTCTCAGATAACATAGGCAGTAGTTCTAATGATCTAGATTATTTTTTAAATGGTGTTTCCATGACTACTGATGATAATGGTGAAGTGTTGCAATATTACAATCCCAATTCAAGCATAGAGAAATTAGGAAATGACCTTGCAAAGGTAACAGTTAAGTACGGATCAAGTAATAGTTCTAGCGTTGAATTTAAAATCTATAATGAAAAAACGGATGTTTGGCCTTACAGACTAATTTTAAATGCTGAGCCTGAAAATATTAAACTTGACAATGGGTTGACAACTGCAAATATTGAAGCAAGGCTTTTTAACAATCAAGACCCATCTGAGCCTGTAAGTAATGTTAGAATCGATTACAACTCGAGTAAGGGGTTTTTAAATCAGACATCGGATACAACAGACAATGCAGGGATTACTAATCTTGTCTTTAGTGATAATGGTATCCAGCAAGATATTGGTACAGCAAGCATAATATGTAATTATACTCATCCAGGTTTTAATGAATCTATTGCTGAGACAATAAACGTAGATATTGGTTCTCAAAATAACCTAACTTTGGAAATTACACCTGTTTCAGCAAGTGGGTCATCTCAGATTATTGTCGGTGAGGACATTGTAGGAAGTATTTCAAGGTCTAGAATTATTGCAACAGTATTAGATACGTCTGGAAATCCTAAAATTGGACAGGCTATTGCATTTACTGCAATGGTTTTAGGAGAGAGTGTTGGACAAATTATTGTCAATTCCAATTTGACTGATAATCAAGGTCAAGTCTATGCGTATTTTGACGATTCCGGGGATCCGATTGTAGATATTTTAGGTACATCAGAGTATGAAGGTGTAACACTAACAGCATATTTAGGAGATTCCACAAGTTCGAGTTTTACAAATGCACAATTCAACGTTTATCCAGAAACTGTATGGCCTTATACTCTAATTATGAATTCAGATGTTGATGCAATTTTATTAGATAATGGTGAGACCGTGGCAAGTTTGGAAACTCAGATTAGAAATCAAAATTTAGATCCGGTTCAAAACGTAACAATATCTTTTATTTCTGATAAAGGCATAATTGAACCAGTAGGTACAACAAATAATGATGGAATTATATCTTTGACCTTTAGTGACAATGGGACTCAAGACGATATTGGTCTCGCAAATATAGTTGGATCTTTTAACCACCCTGGATTTTCATCTACTGTATTAGATTCGGTTCAAATTAGTATTACAACAAATAATGGCATTAGTCATGAAGTTATTCCTATTCCATACGATGAAAATGGCGCGACTATCATTGTTGGAGAGGATGTTTCGGGGCAAACTGCATCAAGTTTATTAGTGGCTACGGTTTTGGATTCCTTAAATGCTCCAGTAACCGGGATTCCAGTAGAATTTGAAGCTCTATCAAATGGCCAAGAAGTTGGTTCTATATCCTATTTAAATGAATATTCTAACTCCGACGGGCAAGTAATAGGTATTTTCGATGATAATGGTAATGTGTACAAAGATAATCCTGGTACCCCAAATTATGAAGGTGTCTCAGTCATTGCAAAGTTTGGAGATAAAACAACTGAACCGATAAACTTTAATGTTTATCCAGATGATGATGTCTGGCCCTATAGTTTAGTTTTAGACTCTGATACAGATGTAATATCCTTAGACGGCGGGGTTACAAGTGCCCAAATTTCGATTCGATTATTAAATCGGCTCGGTAACCCAGTTGAGGGAGCTCAAATAAGTTACGTGTCTACATTAGGTTTCATAGCCGCTACCGGTTTTACTGATTCTTTAGGTGCAGATACAGTTGCTTTTACTGACTTAGGCAATCCAAATGATATTGGTGTTTCAGATATTTATTCGTCATTTTCTCATCCAGGCTTTGAAGGTGTTTTAATACAAGATTCTCTTCAGGTTTATATTGAAGACCCTTCTTTTCAGAGTTGTGCATATATGGAAATACCTGCCTCTATTCCAGGTAATATTGTTGTGAGGGATGGAGGTGGGCTAGAATCAACCTTTATCCGTGCAGAAGTATACGATGATAATGGAAACCTTATGGATACTCCTACTCCTGTTGTTTTTACAATGGAGCCTATGGTGGGTGATGCCTATTTAGAAGATACTCCAGGACAAACAACTGCAACATTATTTACAGTAAATGGTGTGGCCACAGTATCGATTAACAGCGGTACTGAACCAGGACCTGTGAGGATTGTAGCTACTTGTGATTGTGATCAAGATGGAGCTGTTGATTTAACAGTAGTAGATGTTCCAGTAATCATATCATCAGGTGCTCCATATTCCATTGAGGCCGAATACGACCCCAATAGCACTACAGCAATTGGTGGGGGATTTTACCAGACTGAAATAGCTGCAGTTGTTTCAGATATCCACGGAAATCCTGTTGAAGACTCAACATATGTGTATTGGAATATAGCTCCCAAGCCCCCTGCAGTTGCTATTGATGCTGTTGTGGAGGGAGTAAGCTTTACAAATAATACTCCACCAATTAGCACAGATCCATATAGCGGAGTTGCTTACTCTCATATCATTTATTCAACGGATGCTATTGGTGCTGTAAGCCAAATTAGAGCATTAACATGGGGAGCAGATTGGGATGAAGACGGAGTCGGAGGTGACTCTGTTTACTCATACATAAATGAAGGAGAGGGAGATGCAACATTATTCTTCCTCCCGGGGCAAGTATCATTACTTGCAAGTCAAACATATTGGGATTTTAGTTTAAACCCTAGTCCTGCAACAATTACGGTTAGTGCCTTAGTAATCGACTACTATGGTAATCCTGTCAAAGATGCTCCAGTTGCCTTTAATGGTACAGGTGTTAATGCTTGGGTTGAATTAGGTTATGAACCATATACCGATGAGGCGATCCTCACAGACCCTGCTGATGGTTGTTTCTCATGGCGAGATTATGGGGCAGACGATGACCCGGAAACCTTGGATCAAGGGACCTTTAATGATAAGCATGACTCTTTTGATTTAGATGGTGATGGAATCATAGACACTTCAGAAGTCTCAGAACCTTTTCAAGATTTTGGGCAAGATGGTATTGATGGCACATTTGACGAGGGCGAGGGTAATGGTTATTGGGATGGCTATTCAATGATTGATTGTGAGCCAGTTGTTTTAACGGATCAGGACGGGTATGCTAGAATTATTGTACAGTTTACTGAGGAACTCTGTACTCTAGCCAATGTAGATGATACAACAGATCCTAGTACATGCACTTATGATGATTTTACAGCTTCTTTATCTGCGACATTATTAATACCTGAAATCACTACTAGTGATCCACTAGATATCCTTCTTGTAAGATCACCGGCTCCTTGTCCCTGATAAACCTATAATCCAAAAGGAATGATAATATGAGCTCAAACTTTAATCCTCAATTTGCTAAAATAGGCGAAATTCTGGTTCAAAATGGCAAGGCTACAGAAAGTGGAATTAACGAAGCATTAGCTCAACAGAAAACTACAAATGATAAAATAGGTGTCACTTTAATTGAGATGGGTTTTATTGAGGAGGAAGATTTTACATCTGCTTTTGCTGAGCAATTAGGGTATAGAAAAGCTGATAATTTCATTTTACTGGAAGCAGATTCTGAAGTTGCTAGTTTGATTTCTGAGGATTTTGCTAGAGAAAATAGAGTTTTAGCAGTTCAAAAAAGTGAGACAACAATAACTGTTGCGATGGAAGATCCAGAAGATGTGGTAGCAGTTGATTCTATAAAAAGGCTTACAAATCTAACCCCTGATATTTTAGTAGCTGGACCTGAACTTTTGGAAAAAGCACTAGATAAAGTTTACGGAGAAATTCAAAAGACAACTGAAGTTGCTGAAACAATTGAGAGTATAACTGTCGTATCAGGAGAAGAGGGGTCTCAAGAGGAGGTTGACCTATCACCGGATAAAGCTTCAGATGAAGACGCACCTATAGTAAAACTTGTAAATCTAATTTTTCAAGAATCGATTAAAGAAAGAGCAACGGATATACATATCGAGCCAATGGAAAAACAGGTTTACATAAGAATTCGTATAGATGGCGTATTACAGACAATTATGACGCCCCCTGCTAATTCATTAAGTGGCTTAGTCACAAGAATAAAGATTCTTTCAAACCTTAACATCGCTGAAAAGCGTTTACCGCAAGATGGACGTTTTTCAGTAAAATCTCCAGGAAAAGATATCGATATAAGGGTCTCTATTTTACCCACTGTTTATGGGGAAAAAGTAGTAATGAGGTTATTGGATAAAACGGGTTTTGACTTTAATCTTACATCACTAGGGTTTCCTAAGCATAACCTGGGTACCTTCAAAAAGGTTATTAAGCAACCTTATGGCATGGTAGTGGTTTCAGGGCCTACAGGTTCTGGTAAATCAACTTCTCTTTATGCGGCTCTAAAAGAAATTAAAAGTGAAAGAACAAATATTACCACAGTAGAAGATCCTGTCGAATATCAATTAGATGGTGTAAATCAAGTTCAAGTATTTGAAGACATAGGTCTCACATTTGGTTCCACTCTAAGATCCATTTTAAGACAGGATCCGGATGTCTTGCTTATTGGTGAAATAAGAGATGGAGAAACAGCCGATATAGCTGTTAAGTTCGCATTAACAGGGCATTTAGTTTTTTCAACAGTCCATGCTAACGATGCTCCAGGAACTATAACCAGACTGTTGGATATTGGTATTGCGCCCTTTCTTGTGGGGTCCTGTTTAAATCTTGTCATGGCCCAAAGGCTTGTTCGCCGGCTCTGTAATAAGTGTAAAGAGGAGTATACGCCTTCGAATGAAGAGCTCGGTCTAGTTGGCTTGGATCCTAGTAGAGTACCAAAAACTTTATTTAAAGCAAAAGGTTGTGCTGAGTGTCGAAATACTGGTTATAAAGGAAGGTTAGCAATCTTTGAAATGATTCCTATGGCACGTGACTTAAGAAAGCTTGTTTTTGACAATGCAAATGAAGATGATATTAGACAGGCTTCATTAAAAAATGGAATGCAAACATTGCGAGAGGCAGGTAATGCAAGAATATTGGATGGTACAACTTCTATCGAAGAAGTCTTAAGGTCAACCGTTGAAGATTTATAATGGCCATTTTTAATTATCTTACAAAGGATTCAGAAGGGAACCGTAAGGAAGGAGAGATTAGGGCTGACTCGTTAGACGGTGCTATTCAAAAACTTACCTCAAATGGACAGTTAGTAATATCTCTCAAAGAGGTCGATGATACCTTTGACTTTTTAGGTCCTTTTTTAGACGAGATTCAATTATCTATTGAGAAGCTGAAAAATAGAGTTCCCCTTTCAAATATTGTATTTTTCACAAGGCAGTTGGCGACCATGTTTTCTGCTGGTTTAACTTTAGAAAGAGCAATACAAAGTCTAGGCGCTGAAGAGAAGCATCGAAAATTTAAAAAAGTATTAAATAGCGTAAGTGATAATATTAGAAAAGGCTTGAACCTCTCGGAGTCGCTTGCAAGGCATCCCGGCGTA
>NZKX01000039.1 GCA_002694025.1 Fidelibacterota bacterium
TAAAAAACCAATAATCATTCCTGCAATTACGCCTTCACGAGTTGTTTCAGGCCACCACAATGTCAAAACAAGAGCTGGTCCAAATGCTGAACCCAACCCGCTCCATGCATAACTCACGACACTAAAAATATTTTTACCATTCATTTGTGAATATATAGCAATTCCAAATGCGATAAGTCCAAGAATTAATATCACAATTCTATTTAATCTTAAAAGACCTTTTTCAGATAAGTTTACCTTCAAATATTGATGGAAAAAATCTTCAGTTATAGCAGAGGTTGAAACTAGAAGTTGAGAATCCGCTGTTGACATCATAGCAGCAACGGCTCCAGAAATAAACAATCCAGCTATTATAGGATTAAGAAGTGTTTTTGCTAATAAAGGCATTGACTTTTCAGGATCATTAGCTAAAAAGTAATCTGGTCCAAAATAAGCCAATGATACAATCCCTATTAAAAAGGCACCAATAACTCCTGGTATTGTCCATGCTATAGCTATGTTTCTAGCCATTTTTACATCTCGGACATTTCTAATTGCCATATATCTAATTATTAAATGAGGCTGCCCCAAATATCCCAATCCCCAACTTAAACCACTTATTACTGTAAAAAATGCTAAATAGCCATGATGACCCATAAAAAAGGAAGAATTATTTTTACCAAAAGCAATATTTGCAGATTCTAAAGTTTTAGGAATAGAGATGCTTTGATTGCTTAATTCAATACATCCAACTACAGGTAATATTATCAAAGTTGAAATCATTAATATGCCCTGAATAAAATCTGTCCATGCAACAGCATAGAAGCCTCCCATTAAAGTATAAATTATAATAACAAAGGCGCCAATGGTAATTCCATATACCTGATCCACATTAAATAAAATATTTAAAACTTTCCCAGAAGCATGAAATTGTGCAGAAACGTAAAAAAGAAAGAAAAAAGCAATTATTCCTGTGGAAAAAAGCCTAATTATATTAGAATTATCTGCATAACGCTTGTGCAAGTAATCAGGTATGGTAAGAGCATTATATTTCTCAGTCTCTTGCCGAATTTTTTTGGCAACAAGCAGCCACGAAGAGATTATTCCAAATATGATACCTATAACTGACCAAAATTCGCCCAGTCCTATCGCTATAGCTGCACCAGGTAATGCTAGGAGTAGCCAAGCAGATTCACCCGAAGCTCTTTCAGAAAAAGCGACAACCCACGGGCTTAATGTCCTGCCTGCTAAGAAGTAGTCTTCTTGGTTTTGATTGTATTTAAATGTTTTAAGACCTACCCAAATTAAAAAAAATAAGTAAAAAACAAATATAAATCCTATTAAGCTCATTTCAATAAATCATTGTAAAAAAACCAATTATTACACAATATATTCCAAAGTAATGAAACTTCCCTTTTCCAAGCCAACTTAGCAACCACTTTAAGGCAAAAATACCAACTAGAAATGAACTTGTTATTGCAGCAAAACCGTGGGAAGCTGTAATAGAAAAATTGTTAAAAGAATCTAACAAGGTTAAAAATCCTGCCCCGCTTATTATAGGTATTGCCATTAAGAATGAAAATTTTGCGGCATCTTTAGCTTTAATGCCAATTAATAAGGCAGCAGATATAGTCATTCCGCTCCTTGAAATACCGGGCATAATTGCCAAAGCTTGAAAAAGTCCAATCAAAACTGATGAGGTAATGTTAAGGTTTGTATTTTTTGGTTTGAAAAAATAGGATAAGATCAAAATTAACCCTGTGAACATTAATGCAATGCTAACAGTAAAATAATCATCAAAAAACAGTTCAAAATAATCTTTGAATAATATCCCCAAAATTGCTGCAGGTAGGCTAGCAACGAGGAGAAAAATTATATACGACTGATTTTTTTCGCTCTTGAAATCAAGTATTAAAAATTTTAAATCATTTGAAAATACAACTAAAATACTAGCGAGAGTTCCAATATGAACTAAAACCTCAAATTCGTTACCATTTTCTTCAATTCCTAGAATATGCTGTATTAAAACTAAATGCCCAGAACTACTTATGGGTAAAAATTCTGTCAGACCTTGGATGATGCCTAAAGTAATTGCTTCAAAAAATGTCATACTTTAAGGCCTAAAACTTATTAACCCAATCATTCGTCCCGCGTTTTTTCCATTTCTTCTAAATGAAAAATATTTATCTTTTTGGCAATATGAACAATCATTACTAATTCTAATTTTATTTTTATTAAACCCGTTATTTTTTAACTCTTGGAAAGCAATATCTTGCAAGTCAATCATAAATTTTCCATTAGGTTTTGGTTTTATATGCTCGGAAGGAAACCTACTAACTACATCGTTAGAGATTTCAAAACAACATTTTTGGATTGATGGACCAATCAAAATATCAAAGTCATTTAATTTGTATCCCCTTCCTTCAATCAAAACAGAAGTTTCCTTCAAAATACCCTCAATTAATCCCTTCCATCCAGCGTGGACAACTCCATAAAATATTAAACTATGGTGAGCAAAAAATATAGGCATACAATCTGCAACTTTAATACAACAAACAATTTTAGGATTAGAAGTAAAAACACCATCACAGTTATCTATTCGCCCAGGAATATTTGAATAGGTAACATTTGTTGAGTGAGTTTGATTTGGAATTAGAAAATTTTTATTACTCAAATCATGAAGTGATGAATATTCTAATTTTTCTAACCGGTTTTTAAGCATGAAATCCTTTGCAAGAAATTTAACTTTTATTGATTTATTACTAATATTTTCAAACATAAAAATAAATTTAATGAGTTGCTTTCTTATATGCTTGTCCTTCAAAATTACCAATTAATTTTAATTTTTGATCTTGATATTGAAGAACTTGCACAGATACATTTTCATTTTTTAGAGTTCCTCCAAATTTAATGCTTGTATTAGCGCTAGAATACCTTCTTTTTGTTCTTAATTGTTGAGAAAATTGCTTTTTATTTAGGTAGGTTTTCCCAACCACCTCTTCCAAAAATTTCATGTGCTCATATGCCAGCTTATAATAGTTAGAATATGAATCGTCTTCATCATTAATAATGGTTGAAGAAAAATCAGATATTACTCTAAGACCTTGAATATGAGGGCCGATTACTTTTTGATTTAATAATTTCATATTTAACCAATTTTCATTTCCAAAAATATTTGTTTTAAGATTGTAAAACGGTAATTGAGTTCCTATATATGTTAATTCATCAAGGCCGATGGGAATATAAAGAGCTTGGATAGTTTCTAGCTCTACTTTTAAGGAATCACTCTTGCTCATCTTCTCTTCATCATCATTTGGTAAAGAAAAGAAGTCGTTTACATCTACGTCAAATAAAGCATCCAGGCTATCAATCTCTAAATTTATTATATCATTCTGAAATTCTTCTTGAGGAATTAAATCCCAAGCCTTTCTTCTTATGTTACCTAATTGTTTTGATAGATCTAGTGGAGTTTCAACATACCACTCGATTGCAACAGGGTCGACACCAAGTTGATGACATTCGTTAATAAAATAATCAGTGTTTAGTTTATTCAGTCCATACCCAGGAGATAGAACAGCTATTGAAGTAAAGCCCAATTCTTTAATAATTAAGTTCGCTGTTTTTTCAGCAAGTGTTTTACTAGAAGGCGCTAGAAAGAATAAGTTTTCATTTTGTTCAGATAAACCAATAGGATTGAGCTTTGGTACAAGAATGGGAATATCAATCGTTGAACCAGCTAGAGCAAAAACTTCATCGCCTGTCAGAGGTCCTATAATTCCTGAAACTAAATCATTTTTATAAAGATTTTTGGCGATACGAAGAGCATTAGCCCCTAATCCTTTGCTATCATAAACTAAAAAACGCATATTTGATGATTTAAATGATTCTGCAAGTCCTAAAAAGTAATTCTCGCCTATTTTTTTATTATAACCGGATAACGGAATTATTGCGCCAAAAGTAATGGGTCTTGCTAATGCTTGATTTGATATTTTTTTCAACTCTCCAAAAAGATTTGAAAATTTTCCAGGCAAAAAATAGGTATCAATTTCATTTATCATTGACTTCACATTAAAATAATCCCCATTAAGCCATGACTGGTAACACCTTGCCAAATTAATTATTGCTCTATTAAAATTATTTCTTTCTCTAAATAATATGGTTTCAATTTTTTTTTCAGAAAGGCCTAAACCAATGCAATTATAAATTCTTTGATCTAGTTCGTTTTTATAAGACAAGTTATCTAAGAGTCGTCTTGCCTTTAAATAATTTGTGAAAGCTAATGTTATCTTTCCTTCGTTGAAAGCACAATCTCCAAGGAGGATGTGGATATTTACTTCATAAGGTGAATTTTGATAATTAGCTAAAAGAGTTTTGCATGTTCTTCTCGCTTTATCCCATAGACCTTGCTGGCTTTGCGATTTTGCTATTAAAAGCTGGGAAGCAGGATCCTTGTAATCCCTATCTACTTCATTAAGTTTTCTAAAATATTCCTCTGAAAGCCTATAACGTCCATCTTTATAAAATTGAAGAGCTTCATCGAATTTTTCATAGTAGTTTTTAGAAACTAAGACAGAATTAAAAAAAATTAAAAAATAAAGGCTTTTTTTAAGTTTTATCATCTAAATATTGTTAGCAAATAATTTTTATTAATTGATATTAATTATTAATTGTTGATATAAACTAATTTATCATATTCAAACTGAAAATAGATTTTTTTATCCAAAGATTTATACATCCACTGTTCACCAATGCCATGAAGACTTGAGGTGTTATTTATTTCATCTGGATAACCAACAGCTATTCGAACCTGCTTTGAAGACATACCAATTTTTGCTCTTCTGTTCTTAATTTCTTGATGAATCTCGCTTCCCCATTCTTTTGGTAAAGGGTCATCGATAAAATAATGATCTTTTATTCCAACTTTTAATCCTTGGAGATTATAACGCACAAGAGCATTTTCTCCGCTTTCAGCCAAAACTTTTAACCATATTGGATGCCCTTTGTCAGAATTTTGAAAAATAATAACGTCTATCACTTTAACACTTTGAAAAGGATAAAAGGTTTTTGCAAAATTCGTAAGAAAGTTTTTTTCATCAACTACATCGTTTAACCATATTGTTTTACCAATTAGGATTTTTGCGGCTAAAATAGTTTTTTCAAGAACGATATAACTAGGCAAAACTCTATGATTTTTGTGATCATTTATTTTAAAGAACCTTCCTTTTTTATCTCTAATAACAATATAATTTTGATCAATATTTTTAAATGACCCAGCTATATTATAAATCTTATTTCTTGTTTTATAGTATGGAATGTTTCTCTTTGAAGAAAACTTAGAAAAAACCCGGTTAAAATGATGCTGTTTTTTATATCCAGGATCAAGCTCTGCTATGCGAATTGATTCTCCTACCCATCGATTAGAGATAATATCTTTCTTTTGGAAATTGATACTGAAACAATTAAAAGATAAAGTAATTGTTAATATATTAAAAAAGTAAGGAGTAATTTTCATATAATAAAAGATTATTCAACTGGTTTACCATCTTTCCATACTCCTACTCTTTTATCACCATTAGGGTAAGTAAAAGTACCTTGTCCATCCATATTACCGTTATCAAACTCACCAACATACTTATTTCCATTTTTATACGTGAAGACACCTAAACCATGCCTTTTCCCCTCCATAAATTCTCCTATGTATAAATTCCCATTTTTGAACGAATAACTTCCTTGTCCATTCATTTCACCATTTCTAAACATACCCTCATAGTAGTTACCATTTGAAAATTGGTAATTACCTTGTCCGTTCATTTTATCATTACTCCATTCTCCAGAATACTTTCCACCATCAATTAATATGAATGTACCAAAGCCTTCTCTTTTTCCATTTTTGAATGATCCTTTGTATTTATTGCCATTTGAAAACTCAATTGAACCCTCTCCATTTAATTTACCATCTTTAAAATTGCCTTTACATTTACTGCCATTGGCAAATTGATATTCGCCTTTGCCAATTATTTTATCTTTTTCCCAATAACCTTTATATTTGTCACCATCGGCAAATTCAAATTCCCCATAATCATGCTTCAAGTCATTTTTCCAAGATCCTTCATATCTATCTCCGATGGATGAAAAATATATTCCTTTTCCTTCTTTTTTACCATCATACCATTCTCCATCATAATAATCACCTATCGCAGTTTTATAGATTCCCTTTCCATGAAACTTATTATTTTTAAAGTTACCCAGATATTCTATCCCATTAATTATAACAGTTAGCTTACCATACCCTTCCTTATTACCATTTACCCATTCACCATCATAGATGTCGCCGTTGGCATATGACATTTTTCCTTTTCCATTTTTATAGTTATTCTTCCACTGTCCCTCATACTTATCCTTATTAGCATAAACAAGAATTCCTTGGGCATTTTTTAAATTATTCTTCCACTCACCTTCATAAATATTGCCTTTAGAATCCGTATAGATTCCAAAACCATTTTTTTCACCATCCCTCCAATTACCAACATATTTTGCTCCATTAAGGTANANNTATGANCCTTTACCAGANCTTATACCTTGATCCCACTCCCCATCATATCGNTCACCATTTTTATAGGTTTGTGTTCCTTNGCCGTGTCGTTGGCNATTTANCCAATATCCATCAAATTTATCTCCGTTNAAAAAAATCATTTTTCCTTTTCCGGTNATAATTCCATTTTTCCATTCTCCCAAGTACCTATTGCCATCTTTAAAGTCCATCTCTCCATAACCATTTCTTTCATCCTTTTTCCATTCTCCATCATAATGTTCACCATCTTGACTAGTAAAAAGACCTTTACCCTCTCTTTTATCCATATTCCAATGCCCATCGTACACATCTCCATTTAAATATTTGAATGATCCCGTCCCATGAAACTTATTTTCTTTCCATTGTCCTACGTACCTAGTCCCGTTTAAATAAAGATGGGTTGGATTAGATATAGTATTTTTTTTATTCCCTGCGTATGTATATGTACCTTTCCCTGATCTTTTATTATCAAGCCAATTACCAGAATAGCGATGTCCCATATTATCTGTGTATGTACCTTCACCACACATCTTATTATTTTTCCATTTACCAACATATTTATTCCCATTTTTATCTGTAAGAGTGCCCATGCCTTCTTTCTTACCATCTTTCCAATATCCTGAATATTTTTCGGAGTTCGAAATAAATAATCCTTTGCCATTTCTATACCCATTAATCCACTCACCATCGTAACTATCTCCATTAGCGTATGTATAAATACCAATACCTTGCATAACATCTCTCACCCAATCTCCATCATAACTATCTCCATTGATAAAACTTCGTTTACCTTTACCATCTCTACTATTATCAACCCAATCTCCATCATACTTACTTCCATCAGTAAAAATATATAATCCTTTACCACTTTTAACCCCCTGAACCCACTCACCCTCATAAATACTACCTGTGCTATAAATCATTTTTCCTTTACCATCAATAAAATCCTTATCCCAATTACCATTATACTCACTCCCATTTGAATAAAATTGTTTTCCACTACCACTCCGCAGATCGTTACTCCAAAAACCAGTATATTTATCTCCGCTTTTAGTTGAAAAAGTACCTCTACCATTCTTTCTGTTTTCAGACCATTGACCAATGTAGGTATCGCCATTGACTTTTGAAAGAGTGCCGTCTCCAGACCTTAAACCATTTATCCATTCACCTTCATAAACATCACCATTAGAATATTTAAAAGTACCTTTTCCACTAAAATTATTGTTTTTCCACTGTCCTTCATAGCTATTACCAACCAAGTCATAATAAACTCCCCGCCCCTCCATAGATCCATCAACCCAATTTCCTTCGAATGTTTTCCCATCACTATACGACATAGTGCCTTCACCGTTAATTTTATTTTGAAAAAAATAACCTTTATATTTTTTCCCTTCACTAAAACTTAGAACACCTTGTCCGTTGCGCATGCCATGCATCCATTCACCGATGTATACATCTCCATTTTTAAAAAAGTAAGTACCTTTCCCTTCCATCCTATTATTTTTCCAATCACCATTATAAATATCTCCATTAATATTTTTGTAATTACCTTTTCCTTCACGTCTGCCATTATTAAAATATCCTTCATAAGCACTTCCATTTGCGTAGTTATAAATTCCATATCCAGTTCTTTTGTCATTCGACCATTCTCCTTCATATCTACTTCCATTTGCGAAAATATATAATCCTCTTCCATGCATTCTGCCAGCAAGCCAATCTCCAACATAAGTTTCTCCTAAATATGACCGGAAGGACCCTGGGCCATCTAACCTTCCATCTGAAAAATACCCTTCATAGCTATTACCAACCGCTGAAGTGTAGATTCCCTGCCCCTCCATCTTATCATTTTCCCATTGCCCATGGTATTCATTACCATTATTAAATTTATAATGCCCCCATCCATGCATCATGCCCTCAATAAAATCTCCCTCATAGACATCACCATTTGCGTAGTTATAAATTCCATAACCGTGAATTAAACCATTACTCCATTCACCATTATAAAATGCTCCATTAGTATATGTAAAAATTCCTTGCCCATGTCTATTATCATCTTTCCAATCGCCCTCGTAAAGGTTACCATTTGGATATTTATATTTTCCAGTTCCATTTTTTATTCCATTCCAAAACTCGCCTTCGTATTTATTACCATTTTTAAACGAAAATATTCCCATTCCTGTTCTTTTACCATTTTGAAAATCACCTTCATATTTCTCACCGTTAGAATAAGTAAATACCCCTTTACCATTTTCCTTTCCATTTGAAAAATCACCTATATATGTGTTCCCATTTTTAAAAATGTATTTTCCTTTACCATGGCTTTTGCCATTCTTCCATTCGCCATGATATTTATTCCCATTGGCAAATTTATAAACACCATGCCCTTCCATATTTCCAAACTGAAAATCCCCTTCGTAACTATCACCATTATTATAAGTGAAATTGCCTTGACCATGCTTTTTACCTTTAAGAAAGGTGCCTCTATAAGTGTTACCGCTTTTAAATTTATATATTCCATCACCTTCCATTTCACCGTATGCATAATCACCTTCATAGCTATTTCCTTGACCATCAGTTGATATACCTTTACCATGTTTCTTATCATTAAGCCAATCACCTGTATAAGAACCTCCAAAAGTATAAGTATAGGTACCTTTACCTTCTTTTTTACCATTTTTCCATTCACCGCTGTAGGTATTACCGTATGGATAAAAATATTTCCCTTCGCCATTCATTTGATTATTTTTCCATTCACCTTCATACTTTTCACCGCCTATTATATACAAAGTACCCCATCCATTAAACATATTATTTTCAAATGCACCAATATATGTGCGGCTGTCATTATTAAAGGTAAAAGTTCCTTCCCCTGATTTTTCATCGAAGGCCCACATTCCATCATATGTATCACCATTTGGGTAAATATATTTTCCATTACCATGCCTTTGACCATCTTTTAGGTCACCTGTGTAATTATGCCCAAAGATTACTACATCTTTTTTTGGATCTGAATTACCAGATAAAACAACTATGAGTAGCATTAGACTAAATATGCAAAATCGTTTCATGTTAGTTAAATTTACTAAATATTTTATTTTTTTAATTAAAGCACTAGGTAATTTGTATTTAAAAATCTCAAGATGATATTATAAAATATCAGAATAAATTTTAGCTCAATAAAAATTTAAAAAGTAATTATCAATAAATATACAGGGTACAAATCTATTAAAAGTTGATAATTAGAATTTCTTATAAAGCCTGTGATTTACTAATTACATTATTCCCATTCAATCGTTCCAGGAGGCTTCGAGGTTATGTCATAAACTACGCGATTAACACCTTTTACATTATT
>NZKX01000012.1 GCA_002694025.1 Fidelibacterota bacterium
AATAACCGGTGCCTCTTCAGGTATTGGAGCTGAGCTTGCTTTACAGCTTTCAAAAAAAGGTGCTTATGTTGTTTGTGCGGCAAGAACGATAGAAAATTTAGAGTCTATTTGTAGAAAGATTAATAGAAAAGAAAATCTCTCTATTGCTGTACAAGCTGATATAACTGATAAGGCCCAATGCGATAAAATTGTTAAAGTTGCTATTGAAAAATATAATAAAATTGATGCCCTAGTTCTTAATGCTGGCATAAGCATGTGGGCCAAATTTGATGAAGTAAAAGATATAGATTTTTTTAAAACTATCATGGAAACGAATTACATGGGTTCTGTCTATTGCGTTCACTCCGCGCTTCCCTTTTTAAAGAAGTCAAAAGGAAAAATAATTAGTTGCTCAACGGCTCAAGCGATCATGGGTTTTCCAAATCATTCCGGATATGTTGCTTCAAAACATGCTTTACATGGCTTTCTTTCCACAATAAGAATGGAAAACAAGTCTGACGTCACTATTCTAGAAGCGGTGTTAAGTTGGATAAAAGGAACAAATCTTCGAAACAACTCCTTTAAGTATGACGGTAAGAAACAAAGTGGCACTACAAGAAAACATACAGAAGAGGCTATCCCGCTTTCACTGTGCGTACAAACTATTATCACTTCGATTGAAAAAGATTTAGATACTGTGTACGTGCCTAAAAAGCTATCTTTGATTCCATTTCTGAAGTTGTTTTTTAGAAGTTTTCTCGAACGAAAAGTTACAAAAGCTATAGATAAAAATAAATTAGTCTAAGAAAAAAACTGAAGTCTATGGTTGACCCGTTGAACAACTTATAAAAAGTATTAATTGCTCTTTTTTTAAATTTTTTCTGTTCTTTTATAGGTCTGATAAATAATTTTGATTTTATCTTTTAAAAAATTGATTTTTAAGCTTAACCTGTTCGATGTTTAAACCTTTTTAGGAATGAAAACTGAAAAATTAAAATTTCAATTTGTGTTTGTTTAAACTTTAACGAAAAGTATAACTGTTTTTTTTTAGTCTAAATATCATAGAAACTCTTATAAATTATATAAAGCCTCTAAAGAGTTTTTCTTGTGATCCCAATTGGAAATAAGAAGAAAAGGTAAATGAGGTTTTAATACTAGAAAAAATGAGCAGAGGATTATTCACCTGGAAGTGTTTTTTTAAAGGTTAAATAAAAATAGAAAACACCCATTTCATTATTATTATCTTTTTAAGAGCAAAAAACTAGTAGGTTGTAATTCATTAATTTTAAGTAAGTTGGTTTTGTTGAATGGCTATTCGCATATATTTTATATTAATTTTAGCTTTATTATCTGTTAGCTCTACCTCTATCGTTATAAGATCCCTTCCTTTTGTTCCAGCTCTTACAATGGCTTTCTGGAGAATGATGATTGCGAGTATTATTCTTTGGTTATACAGTTTTTATAAGAAACCAAATCCTTTAAAAAAAAATTCTTTAAACCAAGTTGTTCTAGCAGGGGTTTTTTTGGGTTTGCATTTTGCGTGTTTTTTTTGGGGAGTTAAAAACACCTCTATTGCTAATGCTACATTATTAGCAAACACAAGCCCTTTATTTACAGTCGGGTTAACCACTGTCTTTTATAAGTCAGTTTCCAAAAAAGTTTTGTTTTCTATTTTAATAGCTTTGTTTGGAGTCTTCCTAATTCAAGGATCTGAAATAAGTAGTAGTTCAACTGCTAACTTAGGAAATATTGTTTCTCTTTTTAGTGGGTTTTGTATTGCTATGGTTTATATAATAGCTAAGAAGATTCGAAAAGAAAACAATACACTTGCATATGGACGTAGTTTGTTTTTCTTTGCGGCAACTACAATTGGTCTTGTTTGCCTTGCTACGAAAGTATCTCTTTTTTCCTTTGAGTTGTTAGATTTAAGGTGGTTCTTGTTTTTAGGTGTTGTGCCTTCTATACTTGGCCACAATTCACTAAATTACGTTTTAAAGTTCTTATCCCCTACGGCAGTAGCTTCGATTCCTCTTGGGGAGCCGATAATAGCATCCATCTTTGGTTGGTTTTTGTTTGGAGAAACTGTACCAAGACACTCCCTTGTTGGGGCGCCGTTTATTTTGGCCGGGATATACTTTACGGTAAAAAACTCAGTTAAAAATGATAACTAAAACACATTTTCATGGCTTTGGTATAAAGCCATTTTCTATTTGATATTTCTCAATGTTTTTATTGTTAACATAAGGTCCTTGACGTTCTTTTGGTAGCAAAGAAGCTATTCTAACCATCATGTCCGAACCAATTTTTCGTAGCTTTTCGTCTTTCTTTTTTTTTGATCCATTTATTGAAAAGGGGCCAAATGGTTTACCGATGTTCACACTAACTCTGGGCCTAACTCCATTCAGTAAATTTTCAATTGCTTTCTCTGCACCATAAATCGCCATTGGTACAATTGGTGCTTTACCTATTGTAGACAAATAAACTGTTCCATTTTTTGGGTTTCCAAGAATAGTTTCATTTACACCTCCATCAGGGAATATACCTAATATTTCATTTTCTTTTAATGCGTTAAGCGCCCTTTTTATTGTAGATGGCGCAAGTTTCTTTCTGTCGACGGGTATCCAGCCATAGAGAAATGGAGCCCAGATTAACCACCAATCTACTTCCTGATCACTTGCTGCAATAAAATTAATGGGTTTCTTAATTCCATATTTAAAAAAAGGTGGGTCATAGTTGCTAAAGTGGTTACTAGCAACAACAAACGGACCTTTTAAAGGTACATGCCAGCGTCCCATCACCTTAGTTTTTGCCAAGGTCGAGCAAAGAAGAAAAGATACATATGTCAAAACATATCTAACTGAAAAACTTCTTGGCTTTAACTGAGATAGATATTCAGGGCCAAATTTTTTCATTATAGAAAATGTTTATATTCACTTTCTAGAAGGGTAAATCGTCATCTTCCGTTGACATGTTAGTGTTACTGTTTTGGTTTGATGTATTATCCCCCCGTCGACCAAGCATGGTGAAATTATCACACATTATTTCTGTGGTTTTTCGTTTGTTTTGGTTTTGGTCTTCCCATTCTTTTGTTCTGAGTCTTCCTTCTACGTATACCATCGACCCTTTTTTCATATACTCACTAGCAGTTTCAGCCATTTTTCCATAAAGTACAGCTCTATGCCATTCAGTTCTATCTTGTATTTGGCCATCCTGGTTTTTCCATGATTCATTGGTTGCAATACTTAAGTTTGTTACTGCGGTTCCTTGCGGTGTAAACCGTGCTTCTGGGTCTTGCCCTAAGTTTCCTACTATGATAACTTTATTAACACTGCTTTTTTGCATTTAAGCCTCCTATAGATATTCATTGTGTTTATATAGTAAAAATTTTTAAAAACATACCCGAAGGTAAGTGCTTTTTCCATCCCTTTCTACAAGAAATTAAACCCTAGTTCTTTCCTTATTGTACTTATCATTCTTTTCATTTGGCTATTGCTTAATTGTTTATCTTTAACGGTTTTTACTGCATGCATTACTGTTGTATGATCTCTTCCTCCAAAAAACAGTCCTATGTTGTTTAACGATGTTCCCATAATGTCTCGACATAAATACATAGAAACTTGTCTCGCTTCAGCAATTTCCATTCTTCTACTCTTACCTACAATTTCTTTTTCTGTGATTTTTGACATCTCTGATACTTTTTTTACAATGTTTTCAATCGAAACTTCATTTCCTATTCTGCCCCCAACTCTTTCTTTAACCACCTCGGTAACTAAACCATTGTTAATTTCTATATTAAGAAGTGAAGACTTTGCCAACAGTCGAATTATTGTTCCTTCAAGTTCTCTTACATTGTTTTTGATATGCCTTGCTATAAACTCTATAGTAGAATAGTCTAAAGATAAACCATTCTGTTCAGCTTTTTCCATTAATATAGCAACCCTTACCTCAAAGTTTGGGGGCTGAACATCTACAGACAGGCCCGATTGGAATCTAGATAAAAGCCGACTTTGAAGTCCTTTCATTTCACCAGGAAGTTTATCAGCAGTCAAAACTATTTGTTTTCCACTTTGATATAAGACGTTAAAAGTATGAAAAAACTGTTCTTGAGTTTGCTCTTTACCTCTAAAAAATTGGATGTCATCAATTAATAAAATATCAGATGATCGGTAATTTTGGGCAAACTCTATGGTTTTATTTTTTCTTAAACTGTTTACAAAGTCTAATGTGAATTGTTCACTCGTTATGTTTACAATATTTAAGTTTGGGTTTTTAATTAAGGCATTATTACCAATAGCATGCATAAGGTGAGTTTTACCCAAGCCTACTCCTCCATAAATAATAAGAGGATTAAAGTTTTGTTGCCCCGGGTTATTAGAAACAGATTCAGAAGCTGTTTTAGCAAATTCATTATTGCTTCCAACAATAAAATTATCAAAAGTATATTTTAAATTTAGGTTGTTAAACTTTTTAATTTTCAATCCTGCGGCGCCATCATACTTATTTTCCTCCATGTTTTTCGCTTTCTTTTCCTTTTTAACGAGAAACTTATATTTTACGGGTTCCGAAAATAAACGCTCAATAGATCTTAAAATGTCATCCCTATAGTGGGATTCAATCCACTCCAAGAAAAATTGATTAGGAACCTCCAAAACGAAGGTATTATTCCCAAAACTTAAAGGAACAATAGGATCAAACCAGGCATTAATTGCATGTCCAGGAAGCTTTTTTTCTAGGTCTCGGTGAACATTATACCAAGCACCAACCACATCTCTTTTTATTTTATCCACAAGTTATCCACATGTTTTGTTGTGTTTTAAATTACACGGTTTTTTTCTTCTTTTCTAACTTTATATTAAAAATGGTGTGTTTTTGTTATAATTTTTTTGTGCTAATCGTATCTGCATAGTAATTTTAATGATAAATAAATATTAATATGAAACGAACATATCAACCTAGCAAGAGAAAACGTCGGAATAAGCACGGATTTAGAAAACGCATGTCTTCGAGTGCGGGCCAATCAGTTCTTAAGAGGCGTAGAAAAAAAGGTCGTAAAAGACTCGCTCTTTAATCCCCAGAAAAGAAATTATTTAAATTGTTTAAACGCGCGATTATTTATTCGCTTTCTTTTTTAATTAAAAGTTATCAGCTTGCCATCTCTCCCTTACTTGGTGATACGTGTCGTTTTCACCCTACCTGTTCAAACTATGCGCTTGTCGCATTGAAAGAAAAGGGGTTGGTTAAGGGGCTTTTTATTACAACAAAAAGAATACTTAAGTGTAATCCGTTTTTTAAAGGTGGTTACGACCCTGTAAAATAGTATGGATAGAAACACACTTGTCGCCTTTTTTTTGATCGCTCTTGTGCTCCTTTTTACACCTAAATATATGGAGCTCTTTGGGCCTCAGAACCCAAACCCTGCATCGAACTATTCTAACGAAGGGCAATACAACAAAAATGACTCGCTCTTGTTTGTGAAAGACAGTATACCAAAGTTAACCAGACCGGAACCCGAACGTTTACCAGAAAGATTACACGACAACACTGTTACAAGTATTGAAACAGAGTTATATGTTGCTAAGGTATCTTCCTTTAACGGTGGGTCAATAAAAGATTTTTTTCTTAAAGGTTTTCTGTCTCCAGATAGCCAAGAGGTAAACACAATAGCCCGCAATAAAAAGAACAATCTAGAAATAGAAATTCAAGACTTGAACGGAGACTTGATTCCCTTAAATGTAGACTGGGCTTTAACTACCCAACCCAACAGATTAGCCAAAAACTCCGAACAAACCCTTGAGTACAGCCTTGAGCTATTCCCTGGTAAAAAAATAAAAAAAACACTTTTGTTTTCTCCCAACAACTACACCGTGGAAATCAAATTTGACTTCGAACAAGTCAAAAATCTTATATATAGAGACGTTCGCTTTTCATGGAACGGAGGGTTGGCAACTACGGAAAAAGACTCCATAGATGATAAAACTTATTTTAAGGCAACGGTTTATCAAGGTAACGAAATGGAAGAATTAAAGGTTAAAGAATCGAGCCGTGAGTCAAAAAAATTAAATGGGTCTACTGCTTGGGGAGCAATAAGGACAAAATACTTTATTTCTGCTTTAATACCTGACAAACCAGAAACAATAAGGTTTGCAGAGATTTTTGGAGAAGACAAAAACCAAGAAGAGTATAGCTTGTCATTTGTTTTTGATTGCTTTCAAAAAACCTCGTTTACCCTTTATCATGGACCACTAGAATATGAAAAAATTAAACTTCTTAGTGTCGGTCTGGATGAGGTTATGGATTTTGGTTGGTCTTTTATTAGGCCAATATCAAAAGCTGTACTTTTTTCACTCAAAAGGATGCACGATTATATTCCTAATTATGGTGTTGTTCTTATTGTTTTTTCGATTTTAGTAAAAATCCTTGTTTTTCCATTAACAAAAAAAAGCTATCAATCAACAGCTGCAATGCAAGAAATACAACCGGAAGCAAATAAGCTAAGAGAAAAATACAAAAACAATCCTCAAAAATTAAATCAAGCAACAATGCAACTATATAAATCAAAAGGCGTCAACCCTCTTGGTGGTTGTTTGCCAATGCTTCTTCAAATGCCTCTTTTGTTTGCTCTTTTCCAAGTTTTCAGAACAACAATTGAACTTAGAAACGAACCCTTTGTTTGGTGGATAAAAGATCTTTCTTCACCAGATGTCATAGTAAACCTTCCTTTTACAATTCCTTTATATGGTTCCCACATTGCTTTTTTGCCAATCTTAATGGCTTTATCTACTTACGCTCAACAAAAAATGATGAGCGGTGGAATACAGCAGCCTCAACAAAAAATGATGCAAAACTTTATGATGGTTTTTTTCTTTCTAATCTTTAACAACTTTCCCTCTGGGCTAAATCTTTACTACACCTTGTTTAATGTACTGACTATCGCCCAGCAAAAATTGCTTCCAAACAAACCAAAAGCTTAGGCGTTTTGATGTCGGTAGCGACTATTGTTTCCCAGTCAACACCATCAGGTTTTTCAGCAATTGCCGTAATTCGATTGAGCGGTCCTAAAGCAATAGAAATAGCTCAAAAGCTTAGCAAAGACAATAAACCTTTTAAGCACCGTACCGCTCAAATTCGAAAAATATTTTCAAAAAAAAGTTTAATTGACAAAGCTGTTTTCACAGCTTTCCTGTCACCAGAGTCTTATACCGGTGAAGATGTCGTTGAGGTTTCATGCCATGGCAATATCCACATTTGCGAAACTACAATTAATGAAATTGTTAAGCTTGGTGCACGAATTGCAGAACCAGGGGAGTATACTAGGCGAGCATTTGTAAATGGGAAGTTAAACTTGGTACAAGCAGAGTCTATTGTTCAGCTGATAAACGCAAAATCTGTTGAGGCGGTAAAGCACCAGACACGAAACATTGATGGAGGGATTACTGACAAAATAAAGGAATTGAAAGAAAGTTTAATCTCTATTTTAGCATACATGGAGTATGAGCTAGATGTATCTGAAGAGGTTTTTTTAGACCCAAAAACATTAAAAAAAGTTAAAAAAGCACTTAAAGACAATTTAAAAACCGCAAAATCTATGTGTAACACCTTTGGTCGGGGAGGAGCGCTATCTTATGGTGTTAAGGTCGCTTTTGTTGGTAAACCAAACGTAGGCAAATCAACGCTTGTAAATAAAATTTTAGGTATAGAGAAAAGCATTATTAGTAATGTACCCGGAACGACGCGGGACACAATCTCTACGGAAACAACAATAGGAGGCATACCAACCACATTAGTGGACACTGCCGGTATACACCTTTCAGAAAATGAAATAGAAAAAGAAGGAATTAAGAGGTCTTTTAAAGAAATTAAATCAGCAGACCTTGTTGTTTTACTTTTCTGCGCTGGTGTAGAAGTTGTTGATATTAATGAAGATATAGAAAAGATTTTCGTTTATAATAAAATAGATTTACAGCCATATACAGGTGAAGATAGAAAAGTTATCCCTATATCCGCAAGCACGGGCCAAGGTATAACCTCACTGGTTAAACAGATCANAAAAAGGTTAGGCCTGCTTAAAGCTAATGCGGCAGAACCACTAATCACAACAATAAGGCAAAANTCTGCTATGGAGAAGGTTTCAACCAGCCTATCAAAAACTTTAAAGCTTTTAGGTGAAAATGTTGAGCAAATTGAGTTACCTGCACAAGAGGTTAGGAACGCAATTAACAACATTGATCTATTTACAGGAAAAACAACAACTAACGATGTGTTAGATCAGGTTTTTTCTACCTTTTGTGTAGGTAAATAAGGCAATGAGTCTTCGTAAAAAAACATATGAAGTAGTTGTTGTTGGTGGTGGTCATTCAGGGGTAGAAGCCGCGCTTATATCTAATTTTTTGGGCGCTTCTGTTGCTATAGTAACCATGGATAAAAACGCAATAGCGAGAATGTCCTGCAACCCCGCAATTGGTGGCCTAGCGAAAGGCCAAATGGTTAGAGAAATTGATGTGTTGGGCGGCGTAATGGCAGAAACAGCAGATCTCTCCGGTCTCCAATTCAAAACTCTAAATAAAAGCAAAGGTCGAGCCGTATGGTCTCCAAGAGCACAAGTAGATAAAAGGCTGTATGAAAAAAATGTTTATAACAAGCTGTCTCTTTCTTCAGTGTCTATAATTCAAGAAGAGGCAGTGTCTGTAAACATAAAACACAACAGGGTAAAGAGCGTCTTTTTAAGATCTGGAGAAGAGATTAAGTGCTCGACGCTTATCATAACAGCGGGCACATTTTTGTCTGGCATCATTCACATTGGAGAACGGAAAATTTTGGCTGGTAGGATGGGTGAACAGAGATCCGAAGGAATTACTGAATCACTAGTCTCCTATGGCTTTTTTTCAGGAAGATTGAAAACAGGAACTCCACCACGTCTAGATAGAAGTAGCATAGACTGGAAAAAGACTTCAGTTTCAACAGGGGACAGGAACCCAACTCCTTTTTCTTATGCAACAAAAACCTTTAACCCACCAAACCACCCCTGCCACATCATTTACTCAAACAGCCAAACACATGACATAATTAAAAACAATCTTCATCTCTCTCCTATGTTTTTAGGAGACATTGGTGGAAAAGGTCCGCGATATTGCCCATCTATTGAAGATAAAATAGATCGCTTTAAGGAAAGAGATAGCCACCTGTTACACCTTGAACCTGAATGGAAAAACTCTGATCAAATCTACTTGAACGGTTTTTCAACAAGCCTACCCGAACAAGCACAACAAGAAGCGCTTAGAAGTATCCCAGCCCTCAGAAACACATCTATTTTAAGACCCGGATATGCAATAGAGTATGACTTTTTCCCACCATCACAGGTAAAGTCCACTCTTGAAACAAAAGAAGTGTCCGGTCTTTTTTTTGCCGGTCAGATGAATGGAACATCTGGATACGAAGAAGCTGCTGCACAAGGCCTTGTTTGTGGAATCAACGCTGTGAAGACAACAAGAGGAGAAGATCCACTTATCTTATCTAGGGACTCTTCTTATATTGGTGTTATGATTGACGACCTAATAACAAAAGACACCCTTGAACCCTACAGAATGTTTACATCAAGAGCTGAGTATCGCTTGATATTGCGATTCTCAAACACTTTTGAAAGACTACTAAAACAAACAAAACAACATTCTCTATTGCCAGATAAAAAACTAGCAACGCTTGAGAAAGCCCTAGAACTAAAAACCGAAGCGAGAAAAGAACTTAACAAATCAATAGCACACATAGACATACTAAAAGGTTTTAAAATAAATCAAAAAACTCCTGCTGTGAAAATTCTAAAAAGGCCAGAAGTTTCTATTTTTGACCTACCGTTAAAAACAACCATTAAAAAAACGACCTTGGTGGATTGGCTAAAGAAAGACCTCCTCTATGATCTTGAGTCAGATATAAAATACGAAGGCTATATAAAAAGACACCATAAAGAAATACAAAGAGCAATTAAAAACGAGAACCAAAAAATTCCCCAAAAAACTGTTTTTTCAACGATTCCCGGGCTTTCTAAAGAAGCAATGGAAAAACTTCAACACATTAAACCAGAGAACCTTGGTCAAGCAAGTAGAATTTCGGGTGTGTCTCCCGCAGATATCTCTTCTTTATCTATACACCTATCAAAATAGGAGTTTCACGTGAAACATTCAGTTTGTAATGTTTTTAATTTTTCATTTTTTGAAAAACTTTTAAGAGGGTCTGGTGTAACCGGTTTAACCCAAGATAGCTTGATAGTTCTTTTATCTGAACTTAACCTATACACAAAGAAAAACATCTTGGTTTCATTGGAAAACTCTGATGTTGCTTTCGATTTTTACAATAAAGGTTATGAGTATAAAAATAGTGTTTTTACATATTTCCCTGAAACAAAGAACAAAGATAATGTTCCTGGTTTTGAGAATGAAAACTCTAGATATCAAAAAGAAAGCCTGCTAAAAACCTCTAGTGTTTCTGGTGTGGTGTGTTTTGGTACCTTGGTGTCATTTAACGAAGTCGTTGTTCCCAAAAAGTACAATGAAAAGATTAAATCGTTATGTTTTTTTGTTGGTGAAAAGCTAAAAAGAGAAGATCTGGTGGGTTTTTTAGATGGTCTAGGTTACAAAAAAACTAACACAGTCGAAGATGTCAGCGAATATGCATTTCGAGGTGATGTTTTCGACTTTTTCCCACCACATTTAAAAAACCCAATTAGGATTTCTTTTTCATATGAAAAGATAGAAGATATTTGTGTTTTTGACCCCAGTAACCAGCACCCAATAGGTCATCTAAAAAAAATTACCATTAAAGGTGTGCCTGAGTCGCAAACCACTGATAATATTGATTTTAAAACGCATTCTTTACCTGCGGTTTTTTTCATCTGTGAAGTAAAAAGCGGTGTTGTTTCTTTAGCTGGCATTAACAATGAAAAAAATATTGAGTTGTCTTTCTCTGTTTTTTCCTACAGTAGAAATTATGGATTAGGAAGTGGGGTGGATAAGTTTAGTTTTTTGAATTATTTTGACAATGTTTTTTATGTTTCTAATTCTAAAAAAACGCCAGGTTTTCTTGATGGCGTTCCCTTTAGTCACCTTTCAGGTTCTCTTGAGTTTGGGTTTTGGTCGAAAAAACAAAAAACTTTAGTTTTGTGTGAAAATGATTTTTTTGGTGTTTATTCCCTGTCTCCTCGGTGGCAACCAGAAAAAGTGAGAGCGGATATAGGCTTTGCCAATGAAAGCCTTTCCAATATAAAACTTGGAGACTTAGTTGTACACGAATCCTTTGGGATTGGTTTGTATCGTGGACCAATTCAGAAGTCTTATTCGGTTGGTGTTCGTGAAGGTGTTGAGTTGGAATTTAGAAACAATACTCGTGTTTTTGTTTCTGTAGAACAATTAAGTTTAGTCCATCGGTATATTGGTTCCGGAAAAAAACCAGAGCTTTCTGTTTTGGGTTCTAAAAAATGGAAAGGTGACGTAAAAAAGGCTAAAGAATCTGCTAAGGTTGTTGTTTACGAAGTTTTTACTTTGTATTCAGAAAAAACAAAGAAAAGAGGTTTCAATTATGAGAAAGAAAACGATCTAGATGGTTTGTTGGCTTCTTCTTTTTCTTTTTTAGAAACACCAGACCAAAAAAAAGCTTTCCAAGATGTTTTTAATGATATGAACAGTGATGTTCCAATGGACCGTCTAGTTTCAGGGGATGTTGGTTTTGGAAAAACCGAAGTTGCAATCCGCGCCATGTTTAAGGCGTTTTTATCGAACAAGGTTTCTGTTTTGTTATGCCCTACAACTATTCTAGCAGATCAACACTTTATAACATGCAAGGAACGCCTGTCTCACCTAGGAGTGTCAGTTTCGTTGCTGTCGAGGTTTAAATCAAAAAAAGAACAGCTACAAACGCTTTTCCTTTTAAAAAAGGGTAAAATTGATGTGTTAATTGGTACGCACAGGTTGTTGTCTAAGGATGTGGAGTTTGTAAACCTTGGGTTGTTAGTTATTGATGAGGAACACCGGTTTGGGGTAAACCATAAAGAAAAAATTCGTTCTTTTAAAAACAAAGTTGATATGTTAACATTAACAGCCACACCAATTCCAAGAACCCTTCAACATGCTCTTGTTGGTTTAAAAAGTTTGACCACAATTAAAACTCCCCCTATGTCTAGAAAACCAATTAATACCTTTGTAAAGTACTTTAATTGGTCTTTGGTTTTTTCTTACATTCAGAAAGAGCTTGGTCGCAAAGGTCAGGTTTATTTTCTGTATAATGATATAAAGAGTATTCCTTTTGTAGTTAAAAAAATAAAAGATCATTTTAAACAAAAAGTTGTGGTTGGTGTTAGTGGGAAAATGGATAGTAAAGAGCTTGAGGAAACAGTTTTGGCTTTTTTTGATGGTTTTATAGATGTTTTAGTATGTACAACTATAATTGAATCTGGTTTAGATGTTACGAATGCAAATACAATAATAATTAACAATGCGCAAAACTTTGGTTTGGCTCAACTATATCAAATAAGAGGTCGAGTTGGTCGCGGNAAAAGGCAAGCTTCTTGCTTGTTGTTGATTCCACCTGGNAAAANACTTGAAGAAGANTCATANAACCGTTTAAAAGCGATTGAGCAAAACACAGTTTTAGGTAGCGGACACGCTATTTCACAAAGAGACTTAGAAATAAGGGGTGCCGGTAGTTTGTTTGGTTATAAACAAAGCGGTCATGTTTCCTCAATTGGATTTGAAATGTATTGTGATCTGTTGAAAGAGGAGGTGAGGCAAAAAAAAGGATTAAAAACAAAAGAACAACCTACAATAATTGTAAACACTACGGCTGAAATTCCAAGAACATATGTAAAAAAGGAAAGCTTTCGAATAGATTATTATTACCAAATATCAAAAGCTAAAAAAAAGAAAGATGTTGATCTGGTTATTAATAGTTTAAAAGCAAGCTTTGGAGTTTTGCCAGATGAAACTAAAACTTTAGTAAACACTGCTATTTTGAGAATATTATTATCTGGGTCTTTGGTTAAAAAAGTTGAGGTTTCTAATGATGAAGTTTTATTTTATTTAAAAGAACCAGGTATAAATTTTGACCTTATTGGTTTTTTTCATAGAATTAAAAATTTTAAACACAAAAATTTGGTAAGTTATAAATACGAAAACAACGAGAAGATGGGATTAAAAGTCTGTTTAGAAACTAATAAGGTCTTTCCATCGTTAAATTTGTTGTTTTCTTTTGTAAAGACTGTTCAAAAATTTTTATAGATGAAGTTTTTAATATTAATCATTCTGCTTACTTTCTTTTTATTTTCCTGCGAAACAAAAAGAAAAGACACTTCTGACGTCTTAGCCAGCGTAGATGGAAAAACTCTTACCTTAAATAAAATTCAAAAACTTAACCCTGGACTACCACTAGATAAAGAGAGCCTTCCTTTAATGGTTTCAAGTTGGGTCACAAACACTGTTTTATTGAAAAAAGGAATAGAACAAAAATTAGATAAGGACAGTTTATTAATTAAAAAAAGAGATGTTTTTTTTGAGAACCTAATTAGATCCTCTTTTTTAGATAAAAACCAACGGGTGAAGGTAAAAGTTTCTAACGAAGAGGTTTTAAATTATTACAACACTAATAAAGAAAGTTTTTTTCGACAAACAGAAGAAGTTTTTTTAGAGCACTACTTTACAGAAGAGTCTGTTATTTCAAAAAAAATAAAATCTTTTTTTAATTCAAACAAAAAAAAAGATATAAATATTTCTGACTTTTTATTAGAAGCTAAAACTGTTAAAAAGGGAAGAACCCCAGATCAGTTCAGCTCTTTTATATTTGAAAGTAAAGACGACATCGTTGGTCCTTTAAAATCGAAAAAAGGGTTTCATTATTTCAAAATATTAAATCGATATAAGAAGGGGTCTATAAAAGGTTTAGAACTTGTATATGATGAAATATTTCAAAGATTACAAAAAGGTAAAGAAAAAGATTTTTCTTTGTTTTATTTAGACAGTCTTAAAAACACAGTAGAGATTTACATAAACCCGAAGTACCAATAAGTATGAAATTATTTTTTTTATTTGTAACACTTTCTTCATTTATTTTCTCACGAGACAACCAAAGTGTTGATGGTGTCGCTGCAATAATTGAAGAATATATTGTATTGAAAAGTGATCTTGCACAAATGTTAAACATGGCAATCATTCAAAATAAAATTGACCCTTTAAGAAATATAGATAAAGTTAAAGATTTAGAAAAATCAATATTAGAGTCTATGGTTGACCAAAAAATAATTTTAAAAAAAGCTGAGTTGGATTCTGTTGTTGTTGAAGAGAACGAGGTTGATTTAGCTTTAAACCAACAGGTAGAAACGCTAATTAACCAAGCTGGGAGTAAGGAAAAAGCCGAAGAGATGCTCGGCCAAAGTATAAAAAGTTTTCGTAGAGAGTTTTGGTATGAAATGAGAGATAGGTTGGTATCTGAAAAATATCAACAGCAATTAATTAATAATGTAAAGGTCTCCCGATTAGATGTTCTAGCATTTTATAATACCTATAAAGACAGCCTCCCAACAATACCTTTAAAAGCAAAAATAAGACATTGTCTTATAAAAGTTAAACCAAGCGAATACTCAAAAGAAACATCTTTACAAACTTTAAAAAACATAAAAACAAAAATTGAACAAGGTGACTCTTTTTCTGAATTAGCAAAAGAGTTTTCAGAAGACCCTGGTTCAAAAAGTAACGGCGGTGATTTAGGATGGGTGACCCGAGGATCTTTGGTTAAAAGTTTTGAAACAGCAGCTTTTACATCTCCCCTTAATCAAATAACTGATCCAGTTGAAACTGAATTTGGTTTCCATTTAATTGAGACGTTAGAAAAGAAAGGTGAAAAGATATTAGTTAGACATATTTTAAATATTCCAGAGAAAACTGAAGAGGATAATCTTTTATTTTATAATTTTGCGAAAAACTTAAAACAAGATTCAATTAAAACGCTTAATGATTTTGTATTTTATGCTAATAAATACTCTGAAGATGAAAAAACTAATAAGATGGGCGGTGATTTAGGATGGGTTGATCCAAATAATTTTTCAATACCTGAAATAGGTCTGGCTATAAAATATATCAAGATTGGTGAGTGTAGTCCACCCATCAATTCTAGTTTAGGTTATCATCTAATATGGGTTGAGGATCTTAAAAAAGGTGGTAGACCAAACCTTGAAGACCATTGGTATGATATTGAAAACATGTCTCTAAATAAAAAAAAGATGGACTGGTATCAAAATTGGCTAAAAGAATCGAGAGAAAGTATCTATATTGATATCAAGATATAGTTATCCACACATAGACCAGAAAAAAAAATATAAAAAAAATATATAGCTATATAAAATTTTTTGTTTATAACTATTTATTTATATACAAAATTGTTCATGCTATACACAAGTTTTAAAAACCCTATAAGTGTTGATATTAATAAGTTTAGAAATTTCTTTGTACCTCTTATCCACATATTAACATATTATATAAATAATATAAATTTATAATAAAGAATATTGTTAATTATATTTTAAACTTCTTTTTAAAAAACAAACATGTTGTTATTTTATTTAGTCTTATATAATAAATAAAAAGTTAATTATAGTTTGTTTTAATATTATGAAATTCTCCACATCCAAAGTAGAGCTGCAAAAAGCTTTACAAAAATTATCGAAGGCAACACCAACAAGATCCACCCTACCAATATTAAGTTGTGTATTAATTAAAGTAACTTCTAAAGAAACTGTTTTAAGAACCACCGACTTAGAAATTACAATAGAAGTGAAACTACCATCTAGTTATGAAAAAGAAGGATCGGCAGCTCTACCACTTAAAACCTTACTTGAAATAACTAATGAACTACCAGATATAAGAATTACAATTTCTGTTGATACAAATTATAAAACTACAATAGAAACAGAAATCGGTAAATATGATTTAATGGGAAAACCACCTGAAGAATTTCCTAGTATACCTGATCAAAACTATAGAAAAAACATTAAGTTTAACGGATCTATCCTAAAAGAAACTATTGAAGCTACCTTGTTCGCTGTAAGCCAAGACGAACTTAAACCAGCTTTAACCGGGGTTCTGTTTAAATTTTCAGAAAATGTTTTCACTGCTGTTTCTACAGATGGTCATAGGTTAGTTAAACACGAAGTAAAAGATGTTTTACCCTTAGAGTTAAAGGAAGAAATTATAATACCTAAAAAATTTCTATCATTCCTATCAACCCAATTAACAGATGATGATTTAGATATATCTATCGGTGATAATTTCATTATAGCTCAAATAAAAAAAGATGTAATAACTACAAAAATTATTGATGAAAAATTTCCTGATTACGATAGTGTTGTTCCTAAAGACAATGACAAAACTTTTTTAATTGATAAAAACATTTTGTTGGGAGCAATAAGGAGAGTTTCTATATTTTCCAATAAAGCTACTCATCAAGTTGCTCTTTCCCTTAAAAAAAACGATAGTTTTGTGATGACAGAAGACCCTGAAAAATCATCTAAAGCTAAAGAAAAAATAGTAGGTGACTACAAAGGGGAAGACCTTGTAATAGGTTACAACTCTGAATATCTAAAAGATATTGTAAGTCATGTATCTGGAGAAAACCTTAAAATTATATTAAAAACACCTGTAAGTGCGGCCTTGTTTGAAGAAACCCCCAAAAGAAATAATGTTAATACTCTAATGTTGTTGATGCCAATTAGGCTTAATGATTAATTATAGTAACTTGGTTTATTTTTGGCCATATCGAAACTTTCAATCTTTTCATTTAGAAACCACGAAAAAAAAGAAATCATCTTTTCTAAAGGAATTACAGTGATTTGGGGTGAAAATGGGTCAGGAAAAACCTCTCTTTTAGAAGCAATTTATATATTATCTTTAGGGAAAAGCTTTAAAACACACAAACAAAGTACTGTAATTAAAAATGGCCATTCAAGTTTTATTGTAAAGGGAGACTTTTTTTCAAGAGGTGTAAAAAATAAAGTTGCTATACAAACAAACCAAAAAAACAAAAAAGTAATTAAAGTTGACGGTAAAATATCAAAAAAAAGAAAGGAATTATTTGGAAAAAACAATGTTGTTATACTGTCTCCTGAAGACCAAATAATAACAAAGGGAGGACCCAGAGAAAGAAGAAATTTTTTTGATAGACTTTTTTCGATTATAAACAAAGAATATTTAAACACCTTACAAAACTATAACAGAGCACTTAAACAAAGAAATGCACTTTTAAATAATAAAAAAAGCTTAGTAGAAGAGATTTATTTACCTTGGGAAGAAAAACTTTCTATCCATGCTGTAAAACTTTGGGAGCTTCGCAAAAAATCTTTCAGCGACTATACAAATTCATTAAACAGTGTTGTTAGTGAATACCAAAAAAATTTGACATTAACTGTTTTTTACAACGAAAAAAATTATAAAAAAAACGATTATGAAAAACTATTAAGAAAAACTAGAGATAAAGACGTCATTCTTGGAAGAACCACCACAGGTCCCCACAGAGACAATATCGATGTTTTTTGGGAATATAAAAACCTGAGAGATTTTGGTTCACAAGGAGAACATAAAATATCCCTAATTTTATTGAAATTAGCAGAAATCAACTTAATAAAAGAGAAAACAGGTGAATACCCTATTATATTACTTGATGATGTTTTTGCCAAACTTGATCTAAAAAGAAGCAAAAAACTTGTTTCGTATCTTAACTCTATCAGGACAGGTGAAAATAAACCAGTTCAAACAATTATAACTACGACAGATATTTTAAACGTAGAAAAAAGTGGATTGAAACTTGATAATTTGGGAGTTAAAACCCATAAACTTGATTAAAAATGGAACATATAAGAGGAACATTAAAAAAACTAATAAAAAAACAAGGGTTTGAAAAAGAAATTAATCAACAAAAAGCAATTGATTTATGGGGAGAAATTGTTGGAAAAAAAATCAATGAAAACACAGAACCTTTAGAGGTTCGATTTGGTGTGTTGACTGTTAAAGCAAAAAACCCTATATGGAGACAGGAACTTCAACTTCAGAAAGACAATATAATAAAATCAATTAACAAAAAATTAATAAAAACAACGATTAAGGATCTTAGGTTTGTATGAGTGAAAAAAGAAACACCACAGAATACAGCGCTGAAAACATTAAAGTTTTAGAAGGTTTAGAAGCGGTAAGGAAGAGACCGGCCATGTATATTGGCGATGTTGGCAAAAGAGGGTTGCATCATTTAATATATGAGGTTGTAGATAATTCAATTGATGAAGCTCTTGCTGGTTACTGCGATACGGTTACAGTAACCTTTAATAAGGATGGATCTGTTACAGTTGAAGATAACGGAAGAGGTATACCTGTCGATATACATAAAGAAGAGAAGAAACCAGCCGTTGAAGTTGTAATGACGGTTCTTCATGCTGGGGGAAAATTTGACAAAGGTTCATATAAAGTTTCAGGAGGGCTTCACGGCGTAGGGGTTTCTGTTGTTAATGCGCTTTCTGAATGGTTGTGGGTAGAGGTTAAAAGGGATGGAAAAATACATAGACAAGACTATAAAATTGGAGAACCACAAAACAAGCTTAAAACGACCGGTAAGGCAAAAAAAACAGGAACAAAAGTTTGCTTTTTTCCAGATTCCCGGATTTTCAAAACGACGACATTTGAATATACTATCATAGCGGAAAGATTAAGGGAGCTTGCCTATTTAAACAGTGGCCTTGAGATAGTTTTAAAAGACGAAAGGACAGATGAACATGAAAGTGATTCTTTTAAGTTCAAAGGAGGTTTAAGTGACTTTGTGAGATATTTAGATGAACAAAACAACCCCCTTCACAATAAAGTTATTACTGTAAAAAACGAATTTGGAGAAGTACCTGTTGATGTGGCGCTGAGGTATAGTAACACATATAATGATAACATTTTAACATTTGTAAACAATATTAATACTATTGAGGGCGGTACACATTTGTCTGGGTTTAGATCTGCCCTTACTAGAGCAATGAACAACCATGCTTCAAAAAACAATCTAATTAAAACAAAAAAGAATGAAAAAATTTCTTTAACAGGCGAAGATTTCCGTGAAGGTTTAACAGCTATAATTAGTGTTAAAGTAGCTGAACCACAGTTTGAAGGTCAAACAAAAACAAAACTTGGTAATGGAGATGTTAAAGGGTTGGTAGATAAAGTTGTTTATGAAGGTATCCTTGATTTCTTAGAGCAGAACCCGTCTATTGGAAGAAAAGTCATTGAAAAGGCTCTCCTTGCTGCCAGAAGTAGAAGTGCTGCTAGAAAAGCAAGGGAGCTCATTCGGAGAAAAAGTGCGCTAGGGGGGTCTTCACTACCAGGAAAACTTGCTGATTGTTCTAACAGAGACCCTGTTTTTTCTGAGCTCTATCTCGTAGAGGGAGACTCCGCTGGAGGTTCAGCTAAACAAGGAAGAGACAGGAGAACTCAAGCGATATTACCCCTTAGGGGAAAGGTAATTAACGCAGAAAAAGCAAGGGTAGATAAGCTTCTTTCCAACAATGAAGTCCAATCAATAATAACCGCTCTTGGTGCTGGTTTTGGTGGTTCCGATGATGATATGGGAGAAAAATCATCGGGTGATTTTGACCCCGAAAAATTAAGGTATCATAAAATTATTATTATGACAGATGCTGATGTTGATGGCTCTCACATAAGAACACTTTTATTAACTTTTTTTAATAATTATCCTTTTAATCAGTTAATCGAAAACGGCCATTTGTATTTGGCTCAACCTCCACTATTCAAAGTTACTAAAGCAAATAAAGCAACATATATAAAAGATGAAAAGGAACTAGAAAAATTTATTATTAACACCACAGACAAAAAGATTTCGAAAAATAAATCTGATTTTAATAAT